>CAYMHN010000075.1:0-10328 GCA_964390235.1 uncultured Candidatus Competibacteraceae bacterium | reverse complement strand
CTATTGCGATCACGCGTTCGCTCTTCCCTTCTCGGGTGATGCGAGTCGCCAGCTCGCGCTGGCCATCCTCGCCGATCACCTGAATGATCCCGCCCGGGCCAGGCGTCTGGTCGAACCCTTCATGCGCGCGGTAGTCGCCAATTTCGATAATACCTGGGAAATGACCAGCGAGGACGTGGCGGAGGCCATCGCCGCCATCGAATCCGGCGCTGGCGGTTGAACAGACGGGAGAGCGCAATGCCGGTTCCCTACAAGATACTGATATCCGTATTGTCCCTGGTGGTCACGATCACCTTCTTCGTCATCAGCGGCAGGGTCGGTGGCGGCTTCGAGCGCTGGGTCGCCCTCGCCCTGGGACCGATGATGGTAATCGCCATCTGGATCTTCCCGGAAGCCAAGGCGCGTGAGATTCGCAAGGAAGCCGCCAAACGGCGCTGAACCGGAGGGCCGACCTGTGACCGATGTGGCAACCAAGGCGCGGCGCTTTCGTGCCTTGCACGAGCAGACCTTCATCCTGCCCAACCCCTGGGATGCCGGTTCCGCGGTCATTCTCGCGCAACTGGGGGCGGCGGCCCTGGCCACGACCAGCGCCGGTTTCGCCTTCTCGACCGCCCGGCCGGACATGGCCGGAGCCGTGAGCCGTAACGAAGCTCTGAGCTATGCGCGCACCATCGTTGAAGCGACCGATCTGCCGGTCACGGCGGATCTGGAGAACGGCTACGGCGACGATCCGGCGGTCTGCGCCGAAACGATACGGCTGGCCGCCGAGACCGGACTGGTCGGCGCATCCATTGAGGACGTCACCGGCCGATCCGATGATCCCATCCATCCCTTCGATCTGGCGGTGGAACGGGTCGCGGCGGCCGTTGCCGCGGCCAGGTCCCTGCCTTTTCCGTTCACCCTGACGGCCCGCGCCGAGAACTTCCTCTACGGCCGGCCCGATCTGGCCGATACCCTCCGCAGGCTGGAAGCCTACGCCGCGGCTGGTGCCGATGTCCTCTACGCCCCCGGACTCAAGACCCGCGAGCAAGTGGCCGCGGTGGTCCGGGCCGTGTCGCCCAAGCCGGTCAATGTTGTGGTGGGTCTCGCCGGCGCGGCGTTTTCGCTCGCCGAACTGGCGGAACTGGGGGTCAAGCGGATCAGCCTGGGTTCGACCCTCGCCCGCCTGGCCTATGGCAGCCTGATCCGGGCAACGCGGGAGATGTACGGGCAGGGTACTTTTTCGTTCGTCCCGGATGCGGTGCCTTTCGGCGAAATCAACCCGATGTTCGCAAAGCCGCCGCCGGACGCTGAGGTAGACCGGCACTCATGAGCACAGAAAGTTTGCAACCGCGGCTGTCCAGTCAGGAGGCAGCATACCGCCAGGCTTGACCGTCGCGCCACCAGGTCCGGGGAGTCAAGCCGAGCCGCCGCAGGCCACGCTGTCCACCGCTTCGCTGCCGTCGTCCAGGCGCAGCGCGGTCAGACGGCCGCCCCAGACGCAACCGCTGTCCAGGGCGTGGATGCCGGGGGCGCGGTAGTGACCCAGCGCGGCCCAGTGGCCGAAAACGATGTCGAGATCACGGTTACGCCGCCAGGGCAGCTCGAACCAGGGAACCAGCCCCGGCGACTGCTGGCCGGGGGGGCTCTTGATGCCCAGATCCAGGCTGCCGTCGAAGCGGCAGTAGCGCATTCGGGTGAGATGGTTGGTGATGCAGCGCAGCCGCTTGATGCCGCTCAGCTCATCCGACCAGCGGTCCGGCTGGTCGCCGAACATCCGGGCGAGAAATTCCCGGTAGCCGGGGCCGCGCAGTACCTGCTCCAGTTCCCGAGCGCAGGCTTGCGCGGTATCCAGATCCCAGGCCGGTGCCAGACCGGCGTGGACCAGGGTGTAACCCAGCGCGGCGTCATGGTGCAGCAGGGGTTGGTGGCGCAGCCAGTCCAGCAGTTCATCGGCGTCAGGAGCGGCCAGCACATCGTCTATGGTGTCTTTGTGGCCGGGTCGAGAGACGCCGGCGGCGATGGCCAGCAGCGACAGGTCATGGTTGCCCAGCACGGTGAGCGCGCGCGCGCCCAGATCGCGCACCAGACGCAGCACGGCCACCGATTCCGGGCCACGGTTGACCAGATCGCCGACGAACCACAGGCGGTCGTCGGCCGGATCGAAGCGCAGCCACTCCAGCAGGCGCTGCAGCGGTTCGTGGCAGCCCTGCACATCGCCGATGGCATACACGGCCATCAGGAGGTCTCCGGCACGGCGGCGCGGGTCATCAGTGCAGGCTGCGCGGCAAGGCCAGGGTGAAGACCGGGATCGGCGTCTCGAAGCGAGTGCCATCGTCGGCCAGCATCTGATAGCTGCCCTCCATGCTGCCGACCTCGGTCTCGATCAGCGCCCAGCTGGTGTACTGAAACGCCTCGCCGGGGCGCAGATGCGGCTGTTCTCCGACCACCCCCTCGCCGTGCACCTCCTGCACCTTGCCATTCCCGTCGGTAATCCGCCAATGGCGGGTAAGCAGCTGGGCGGCCACCTGTCCCTCGTTGCGGATGGTGATGCGGTAGCCGAAGGCATAGCGGTCCTGGGCGGGATCGGAATGATCCGGCAGGTAGAACGCTTCAGGTAGCACACGAATGGCGTAGCGCAGGTTCATAAGGCATTGCTCAAGGCGGCAAACTCGGTCAGTGTCAGGGTTTCGGGGCGGGCGCCGGGATCGACGCCGACGGCGGCGATGGCGGCCGGTTCCAGCAGGCCGCGCAAGCTGTTGCGCAGGGTCTTGCGGCGCTGGCCGAACGCTCGGGTCACCAGTCTGGCGAAACCCGCCGGATCGTTCAGAACGACCGGGGGTTCACGGTAGGGTAGCAGCCTTACCACCGTCGAATCGACCCGAGGTGGTGGTCGGAACGCGCCCGGCGCGACCGTGAACAGGGGTTCGACCCGGCAATGCAGCTGGACCATGACCGACAGGCGGCCATAATCCGCATGGCCCGGCGTCGCGGCCAGCCGGTCCACCACTTCTTTCTGCAACATGAAGTGCATGTCCTGGATATGTTCCGCTTGCGCCAGCAGGTGGAATAGCAAGGGGGTGGAGATATTATAAGGCAGATTCCCCAGTACTCTCAGCCTGCGGTCGTCGGTGCGCAGCGCGACAAAATCGAAATCCAGGGCATCCGCCTGATGGATACGCAAGCCACGCGGACCCAGTTCGGCATCCAGCCGGGTGGCCAGGTCGCGATCCAGCTCGATCGCGTCCAGATCGCCAACGGCCTCCAGCAGGGGCAGGGTCAGCGCCCCTTGACCGGGGCCGATCTCGACCAGCTGCTGATCCGGCCGCGGGGCGATGGCCAGCAGCAGTCGGCGGATAACCCCTGGATCATGCAGGAAATGCTGGCCGAAGCGTTTGCGCGGGCGGTGCTCAGTCACTACAAGCGGATTTCGACATAGGCTTGATCGCGCTGCTGGCGCAGCCACAGATCCCATTCCTCCTCGGCTTTGCGGCGCAGCAGGGCCTCACGGACCGCTGCCCGTTGGGACGTGTCGGCAGCAACCTGCTGGCGTCGCTCCTGGACTTGCGCGATATGCCAGCCCGCAGCGGTCTGGAACGGCATGCTGGTCTCGCCCGGGTTGAGCCCGGCGATGGCGCCGAAAAACTGCCGATCGGGTTCATCAGGACCCAGCCAGCCCAGCTCGCCACCGGCGGCGGCGCTGGGATCGGTCGAATTGGCCCGAGCCAGGCTGGCGAAATCCTCGCCGGCGAGGATGCGCTGGCGGAGCCGCTCCAACTGGGCACGGGCGGCGGCATCATCGCTGTCACCGATCAGGATATGGCGCACCCGGCGCTGGGTGACGGGCTGGGTACTGACAGCATCGCCGCGGGTTTCCAGCAGCTTGAGGATATGCACTCCCTGTGGACTGCGAATGGGCGGGCTGACCTCGCCGGGCGACAACTGTGGCACGATCTGGCCAAAGATGGCGGGCAAACGGGCCGCCGTGAACCAGCCCAGCTCGCCGCCGTCCAGAGCTTCGCGGCCCGCCGATGCCGCCACCGCCAGGCGCTGGAAGTCAACCCCACGCTCCAGTTCGGCGTACACTTGGCGGACCCGATTCTGCGCCTGTTCCAGCTGCGCCGAGCTTGCCCCCTGGGGAATGGTGATCAGAATCTGGGCGAGCCGGTACTCACGACTGCCAACCCCGAGATCGATCCGGTTGAGGGCGTTATCGACTTCCTGCTCGGTGACCGACAACCGGGTGTCGACCACCTGCTGACGCAGACGCTGGGCCCGGAGCTGCTGGCGGATATCCTCGCGGAACTCGGTAAAGCTGACGCCATCGCGTTGCAGCGCATCGCGCAACTGGCTGAGGGTAAGGTTATTCTGCCGGGCGACGCTTTCGACGGCGGCATCGAGGCTGGGATCATCGATTACGACACCGAGTCGCGCGGCCGCTCGATCCTGGAGCCGGTCGATGATCAGGCGTTCGAGCACCTGCCGTTCCAGCACTTCCCGGGGTGGCATGGTGACCCCGCGCGTTTGCAGCTGGCGCTGGACCTCGGCCAGACTCCGGTCCAGTTCGGCGCGGGTGATGACATCATTGTCCAGCACGGCCACGATGCCGTCCAGGCGTTCCCCTGGAGCGACGGTATCGGGGCCGAAGCGGATCTGGGCGACGACCGTGCCGACCGCGGTCAGCAGCGCCGCCCCCATGAGCGCGAGAATCCAAAGCCGTTTCATGATGGCGATCAACGTAAGGTATCGAAACCCGATATGGTATCGCGAAGCAGCCCGTCTATGTTGCGACCCACATTGGCCAGGCCTTTGAGTTCGACTTGCAAATAGATCGAGCTGCGGGTATCGCTGTCGCTCGGATCGATACGCCGGTCGCGGGCGACTAGGCGCAGCGCCCAGCAGCAATCGTCGTACTCGACGCCGGCCATGGCATCCATGCTGCGGTGAGTATCCAGCGAATAATTCCAGCGTCCCAGCAGCCGCCATTGATCATCGACCGGCCAGATGAAACCGAGATCAACCTGGTCCAGCGTATCCTTGGCAAAGCGGTGCGAGATGCTGAGCAGACGGTCGTCCGCCGGCCGGTAACGCAGGTCCAGCGCCGAGCGGCTCGTGGTATCCAGATCCGGATCCCATTGTATCGAGCCGCGCAGCGTCAGGCTGTCGGCCAGGGCCGCCCGGGCTTCGGCGATCGGCCCTGAAGTGGAGCTGGTTTCCGGAGGTGAACCCGGCTCCAGGGTGACTTCACGATCCTCGAAGTAGAAGATTTGGCCCAGGGCGGCGTAGAAGCGTTCG
Organism: uncultured Candidatus Competibacteraceae bacterium; assembly: GCA_964390235.1. GTDB lineage: Bacteria > Pseudomonadota > Gammaproteobacteria > Competibacterales > Competibacteraceae > CAYMHN01. The sequence goes on along the minus strand of CAYMHN010000075.1, from coordinate 5,054 downwards.
CGACCGGTGTCGGCGTCGAGGATCCGGCTGCTCAGTGCGGCGGTCAACTGGTTGGCGTCGCCCAGTCGGTCGGCGCCAGTGAAACGGTTGTCGAGAAACAGCCAGGAATAGCTGCGGTCGATGTCGGTGGTATCGAACAGCGGGATGTCGTCCTGGTCACGGTAGGGGACATACAAATAGAACAGCTGCGGCTCCAGGGTCTGGGTGCCGGCGCCCGACCAGAACCAATCCACCGGTCGCTCCAGAAACAGACCGCTGTCGATGCTGGCGATCGGCAGGCTGCGGGTGAAACCGTCGTCGACACTCGGTGGCGTGTCGTCCAGCTGATAGGCGGTGAACCGGTAGCTGAGGCCGGGTCGGATGAAACCGGCCGGCCACTCCAGCGGTAGACCGAGACCCAGCCCCGTGTCGAGCCGCAGGCCGTCGGTCCTGACATCATTGGAAAAGTTGGTGAAATCGCCGTGGGTGCTCACATCCAGCCCCTGCCAGGTATTGCCCCAGTAGCCGTCGAAACGCAGCTGCGGCAGACGCTCGTAGGGTTCGTTATCAGGCGGGAACAGCTCCTCGTCGAGCAGCTGGAACCCCTGGGCACGGGCCAGCAGGCTCCAGTTGTCGCCGAAGTAGCGCAGATCCAGCCGGCGTTCCAGATAGTCCGGGCTGAGCAGGCTGATGGTGTCTTCCAGATCGTCGATGTAGTCGTCGTCGGAGACGTATTGATACAGCAGATTGGCATGGACATCGGGACGGGGATTGGTGGCGTAATCGAGTTTGAAAGCTCCCCGATCATCGCCGAACAGGCGATCATCGGGGATATACTCGGCGCGTATCTGACCGCGACTGTCAGGGGTCAGAAAACGGTACTCGGTACCCAACATCAGACCACGACGGCTCAACAGTCTCGGAAAAAAAGTGGCGTCGCGTTCGGGGGCGATGTTCCAATAATACGGCAGGGTCAGGTCGAAGCCACTGTCGCTGTCCACGCCGATCCGCGGTACCAGCCAGCCGGAATGGCGCTCCTCATCGATGGGGAACGATAGATAGGGCAGATACAACAGGGGAAGATTGCCTATCGCCAGGGTGATATCGCGCGCCTTGCCGCGCCCGCTGGGTTGGTCCAGTTCCAGCTCGCGTGCCTCCAACTGCCAGAATTCCTCGCCCCGGGCACAGGTCGAATAGGTCACCCGTTGCAGTTCGCTGTAACGGCGCTGTCGTTCGACCTCGATGCGCTCGGCGCTGCCTTGGGCGTTGCGCTCGGCCAGGTAGTAATCGGCATTCTCGAAGTAGGCGATTTCCCGCTCCAGATCGAGCTGGACCCGGTCGCTGCTGACCGCGATCATGGGCGATCCGTAGCGCACATCCGCGGCGCTCAACTGGTTGGTGATGCGATCCAGGTCCATGCGCGGCGCGCTGAGATGCAAATCGCCCTTGTCGATCTCGACGTTGCCCAGCAGTTCGGCCCGCTCGGGAGTGACCTCGCCGCTTTCGGCGATAAACCGGACCGGGCTGGTGTCAGGATCGGCGCCGGTGTCGGGGGTCAGCAACTCGGCCAGGGGGTCGATGGCGCATAGCGCCAGGAATTCGGCCTGTTGTGCCTGTGTGCCGGTAGCGGGCAGCAAGGCTAGCAGGAGAAACAAGCGAATCCCGTGATTGCTGGCCGGCATGCGTTATTGATGGGAGATAGGCTATGCTGACAAGCTTAGCATAGCTGGAAACCAGCGTGGCACGGGTTGACCATCGGCAAGCGGCAAGATCCCCGGATACATCGGATCAACGGGGGTGCGAGTGAAAGCCCTGATACTGGCCGCCGGGCGTGGTGAGCGGATGCGTCCGCTTACCGATAGCGTACCCAAACCGCTGCTGACCGTCGGTGGCCGAGCGCTGATCGAGTGGCATATCGCCGCACTGGCGGTGGCGGGCGTGGCCGAGCTGGTGATCAATCTGGGCCATCTGGGCGAGCGGATTCGCGAGCGACTGGGCGATGGCCGTCGCTTCGGGGTGCGGATAGCCTATTCACCGGAACCGCCCGGCGCTCTGGAGACCGGGGGCGGTATCCGCCAGGCGCTGCCGCTCCTGGGTAGCGCGCCGTTTCTGGTGGTCAACGGGGATATCTGGACCGATTACCCGTATGCCGGTCTGCTGGTCCGACCGGTGGGGTTGGCCCATCTGGTGCTGGTCGACAATCCCCCCCAGCATCCCCGAGGCGATTTTGTGCTGGCCCCGAATCGGGTCAGCCTGACCGGTTCTCAGCGACTGACCTTCGCCGGCATCAGCCTGCTGCATCCGGCGCTGCTGGCCGATTGTGCGCCGGGTCGATTTCCGCTGGCGCCACTGCTGCGCAAGGCGATCCGTGCGGGTCGCGTCACTGGTGAACATTATCGGGGCCGCTGGTGCGATGTCGGCACGCCGGAGCGGCTGGCCGGACTGGATGCCGAGTTACGCGTGGGCGTGACGGCCGATACGGTCCGATCACCGCAGGCGGCTCGGCTTGCGGTAAAGTAATAGCCTGGTCACATTGTGCAGGAATCCTGATCATGAGCGTAAGCCTGGGAGTGGTAATGGACCCGATCGCGGCCATCCATTACAAGAAGGACACCACCCTGGCGTTGCTGCTGGCCGCCCGGGCCCGAGGCTGGACCGTGCATTATTTCGAGCAGCGCGATCTCTATCTGCGAGACGGCCGCCCTCGGGGCCGGGCCAGGTTGCTGGAGGTTCGGGCCGATCCGCGCGATTGGTTCCGCTTCGACGGCGAGCGCGAATTGCCGCTGGAACAGCTGGATGTGATCCTGATGCGCAAGGACCCGCCCTTCGATATGGAATACATCTATACCACTTATATGCTGGAGCTGGCCGAGGCGGGTGGAGCGCTGGTGGTGAACAAGCCGCAGGCTTTGCGCGACACCAACGAGAAGCTGTCCACGGCCCGATTTCCGCAGTGTTGTCCGCCGGCGCTGGTGACCAGTGACCATGACCGGGTCAAGGCCTTTTTGGCCGAGCAGGGCGATATCGTCGTCAAGCCCCCGGAGGGCATGGGTGGGACACGGGTTTTCCGCTTGCGCGCCGATGACCCCAATATCAACGTCGTGCTGGAAACCCTGACCGGGCACGGTCGGCATTATCTGATCGCCCAGCGGTATCTGCCGGAGATCAAGTCCGGTGACAAGCGAATTCTGCTGATCGATGGCGAACCGGTACCCTATGCCCTGGCACGGCTGGCCGCGGCGGGCGAAACCCGAGCCAATCTGGCGGTGGGTGGCGTTGGTGTCGGTGTCGAACTGAGCGAGCGCGATCGCTGGATTTGTCAGCAGGTGGGGCCGGCTCTGCGCGAGCAGGGACTGGTGTTCGTCGGCTTGGACGTGATCGGGGATTATCTGACCGAGATCAATGTCACCAGCCCGACCTGTGTACGGGAACTGGACGAGGCTTTCGGTCTCGATATCGGCGGACAGCTGATGGATGCCATCGCCGCCCGACTTGGTTGATCCGACTAGCCATGGGGGGTTGGGCTGTAAGCTATAGGCGGGAACCGCGGCGACTGCCTTGGGCGCTGCTGATCGCGCTGGGTGTGCATCTCCTGGTGTTGCTGGGCATCAACTTTCGTAGCCCCGAGCCCGCGCCCCGGCAACCCGTGTTCAGCTTGCAGCTGGCGCCGACCGAGCAGGCCGGTGGCCGTCCGGGTGATGCATTGGCCGGTATGGCACCGACTCCGCCGGTGCCGACCTCCGACGGCACGCAAGCCCCCGGGGTCGCGGTGGATGCCAGCCGGTTTGCCGTGATCAGCAGCTCGCGGGGCGAACCCATGACCGCAGCCCAAACCCGAGATCAATCGGGAGGAGAGCGGGCCTTGCCGACCGCCCCATCCGATGGCCTGATCGCCCTGGGTGAGCGTACCGCCTTGCTGCCGGAGTCTCTGGCCCGGCAGCACAGCGATAGCCGTAATGCTCATCCGCAAGCCGAGGCGCAGGCGACCCTCGCGGGTCAGTATGCCGAGCGCTGGCGGTTGCGGGTACAGGGCATAGGCACCGCCAATTTCCCCGAAGTGGCCCGACGCCGGGGGCTGACCGGTCGCTTGACACTGGAGGTCGGGATTCGTTCCGATGGCGGTCTGCACAGCATTCGCCTGCTGAGTTCCTCCGGTTTTCCGGAACTGGACACGGCCGCCCGGCGCATCGTGATGCTGGCGGCGCCCTATGAACCATTTCCTGACGAACTGCGCCGCCGTTACGATATACTGCACATAGTGCGCACCTGGGAATTCGACCAGGGCAATCGTCTGCGCAGCCGCCACTGAACCACATTCCGCCATGGCCGAGCCGACCTATCTGACCGACCACTTCCTGATCGCCATGCCCGCGCTGGCCGATCCCAACTTTTTTCAGACGGTCACCTATATTTGCAGCCACGATGATGCGGGTGCCCTGGGCATCATCATCAACCGGCCACTGGAGCTGACCCTCAGCGAGTTGCTGGAGCACATCCAGCTGCCGCAGCCCATGCAGGGCAACTGGTCCGATCGCCAGGTGTTCTCGGGTGGTCCGGTTCAGCCGCAGCAGGGTTTCGTCCTGCACTCGCCAGTGGGCGGCTGGGAAGCGACGCTGCAGATCACCGATGTGCTGGGTCTGACCACTTCCAGCGATATTCTGCGCGCCCTGGCCGAACCGACGGCACCTTCCCGGCTGCTGGTGGCGCTGGGTTATGCCGGCTGGGGACCGGGTCAGCTGGAGCGTGAGATGAGCGAGAATGCCTGGTTGTCGACGCCGGCCGACCCGGGCATTCTGTTCGACACCCCGGTCAGCGAACGCCTGTCCGCCGCCGCCGCCCTGCTCGGTGTCGATCTGCGACTGCTGAGTCATGATGCGGGTCATGCCTGAATCGGTAGCTCGGCCGCGGACCGTGCTGGGTTTCGACTACGGGCGCGCCCGGCTGGGCGTCCTTGACGGTCGCGGCGGTGGGCTTGGGCACGACCACGTCGAGACCGGCCTCGAGCGCGGCCACCGTCGGCGCGCAATGCAGATGATCCGGCGTGTTGACCTGCACGGCATCCAGTTCGACCTGCG
>CAYMHN010000074.1:0-10361 GCA_964390235.1 uncultured Candidatus Competibacteraceae bacterium | reverse complement strand
CGCACCGCGTCCGCCTCGGCGTCGGCCACGATCCGGATTCTGCCGGCCTCGCCGCGGGCCAGATTCTCGATCTGCCGCGCCTGATACTCGCGTAGCGTCTGTTGCTGCTCGGCAACCTGTTTCTGCTCCACCGAAGCAGCGTATTCCGGCGAGAAGCTGATATTGCGCAACAGCACGTCCTGAATGATCAACCCTTGCCCGGAAGCACTGGCCTGGATCGTCTCGTCCAACCCCGCTTCGAGTCGATTGCGCTGGCTGCTGTTGACCTCGTCCACCGTGAACTTCGACACCTCGCGGCGCAAATAGGCCCGTACCGTGGGGCGCAGCAGATCGTCGCGGTAGCGGTTCTGCCAATAGCGGTGCAGGTTCACCAGGTGATCCGGATCGATCCGGTAGATCACCGATACGTCGATGGTGACTTCCTGGTTGTCCTGGGTGCGGGTGACGATCGGGTCGACGTGGCCGGTGGCATCCTCCCAAGCATGGTGCGACATGGTGTAGGTCTGCCAGTAGATCGGGTAGATCACCGCCCGCTCGGCCAGGGGAATCACCCAGTGCAGCCCGGCGCGCAGCGGTTCCGGGCGGATGCCACCAGGGCGCAGCACCGACACCACCACGGCGTTCTGATGCGGATGGATGAACACCAGGCTGAGCTTGACCAGGGTCAGCGCCAGCATCACCGCCAGCGGGGCCAGCAGGCGCACCGACAACAATCGGCGCACGGCGACCCGCAAGCCATGACGGCGCAGATTGCGCCAGAAACCATAGCCCACGCCCAGGGCCAGCAGCGTCCAGCCGATGGCGATCAGCAGGCCGAGTACGCTTTGTATCATGTCTGCGATCCGCCGTGATCAGTAACGCAGGAACCGGAGCCTAGCGGGTGCTTGCATCCACGACACCACCACTGACCAGGCGAGGTTCTGGCGCGGGGGGTGGCAGCGTGATCGGTCCGGGCAGTAGCGGCGAGGATTCGGCCGCCGCCGGCTGCACGGGATCCACGCTGTCGGTATCGTCCAGCCGCGGCATGGGCAGGATCAGCGGCGCATTGCTGGGCAGCAGCATGGCCTTGATATTGGGCGCCAGCTTCTCGATGTAGCGGAAGGTCAGCAGATTGTCACGATCCGCCAGAGCCACTCCGATCAGATCCAGAGCCTCGGCTTCGGCGCGCGCCTGCACCACCCGGGCCGTGGCATGAGCCTGGGCGCGAATCACCGTGGCGTCGGCGTCGGCACGCGCGGTGATACGGATTCTCTCCCCCTCCCCCGCCGCCAGATTGGCGATCTGCCTGGCCTTGTAGTCGGCTTCTATGACCCGCTGCAAGGCCGTCTGCTTCTGCTCGACCGACAAGGCGTACTCGGGGGAGAAGGTGATATTGCGGACCAGGATTTTCTCGGGAATGATTCCCGAACGGCGGGAATAATCATGGTGCATGGAATTCAGCGCGGCCTCGAAGGCCTGGCGCTTCTCGCTGTTGATCTCGACGACATTGAACTTGGCGGCCTGGCTACGCACGAAGGCCCGCAGCCCGGGACGGATGAAGTCACGGATATAACGATCCTGCCACCGGATATGCAGATCCACGACCTGGTCCGGATCGATCCGGAACAAGGCGGTGATATCGATGATCACCACCTGGCCATCCGCGGTCCGGGCACGGATCGCATCATCGCCCAGTTCATTGCCCTCGCGCGGTCGCAAGGCCATGGTGTAGGACTGGGTGATGATCGGGTAGCGCACCACCTGCTCGGCCAACGGCACGATCCAGTTCAGCCCGGAGCGCAAGGGTTCCTCGCGTATGCCCTTGGGCGAGATCAGCGAGACCACGACGCCGATCTCCCGCGGATCGATGAATACCAGGGCGGCGCTGAGCACCGTGATGGTCCCCAAGCCGGCGAACGGCACCAGAATCCGCCAGGACAGCAGGCGCCGCAAGGCTTGCGGCAGGCCATGCCGGCGGCCCACGCGCCAGAAGTACAGCAGCGTCGCCAGAGCCAGCAGCAGCCACAGGACGGGTATCAGGAAATCGAGGACGTTCTTCAGCACCATGCCGTTTGCTCCGGCGGTCGTATGTTGAACAACTATATAAGATCGGTCGTCGGTTCAGAACCGTGTTGGCCGGCGACGGCTCGACCCGCTGCCGTCAATCGCTGCCAGCCGTTGCGGATCCGGTCGCGGTAATGAAATCACCCAGTATTTTTTATATAAGAATTTGATTTTCAAGTAATTATATTGGTTTTTGCAAGACTGGAACCGGATACCGGATACCTGAAACTCACCCACTATCCCCGGCCTGCTGTTTCGGGCGTGCTTGCCGAATAAAATCAAGTAACTGTTTTTAATTGGTATTTAACAAATCCATGGGTGGCGCACAATGACAGGGCCTGGCGCCAGCCGACCATTTACAGACAGCGGACCGGCCCTATAATGGAATCATCCCAAACGGGAAAACCCGAACGGGAAAAGCAGTAGAAGCTGTACCAGTGATCCAAACCACGAGCAACTTAAGGAGATGCCATCATGAAAGTCAAGACCAACATCCGCGCCGGCTACGGCTGGGAACGCCGGTAATCGGCTTCCGCCGAGTTACCGAATCATCACTCCATACCACAGGAGATTTGCCATGAAAGTCAAGACCAATGTCCGCGCCGGCTTCGGCTGGGAACGTTATTGATCCGCTGTTGTTGAACCGCTGATCGGCATTCGCCGATCACCATCGAAGGCCCGCCAGGCGGGCCTTTGCTGTTTTCGGCCCGTTGTCAGGGATGCGCGATCACCAGCAGGGTGGGCGCGCGCTGGAGCACGCAGCGCAACGCCCGTTCCAGATTTTCCGGGTCCAGCGCCGCGAAACTCTCGTCCAGGACCACCAGTTCGGCACCCTGAAGCAGCGCTCTGGCGATGTACAGCCGGCTGCGCTCGCCATGGGACAACTGCCAGCCGCTCTCGCCCACCATCTGCTGCAATCCGGCCGGCATGCGCTCCAGCAAAGGACCCAGCCCAAGCTCGCGGCACAGGGTTTCGGCCTCTTTCAGATCCTCCTCGCTGGGCGGCCAGCGTCGCCCCATCAGCAGGTTGAAGGCCAGCGTCTCGGTCAGTACATGGTTCTCGTGAAACTGCGGCGCGGCCACCACCCGACGTCGCCAGCTTGCGCTGCCCAGAGTCTGTCGATCCAGGCCACGCAGCAGCAGCAGTCCGGATGTCGGGATGCGCAATCCCGTGAGCAAGGCAGCCAGGGTGGACTTGCCGCCACCGGAAGACCCCTCCAGCAGCAGTCGATCACCACGGCCGATGCGCAAATCGCAGCCCTGCAGCACGGGTTGACCATAGTCGCGGTAACGAAACACCAGATCGCGCGCCACCAGTAGCGGATGAACGCCATCCTCGGCGGTCGCTACCGGCAAATCGACCTCGGCCACCGGCTCATCGCGCCCCCGTTCGGCCGCCCGGAACAAGGGGCCGACCTGACGCCAGGCGTTCAGCACCCCGACCAGGCTCTCGACCCCGATAGTCATGCTGGTGAAAGCCTGGCTGGCCAGCAGAATCCCTCCCAGGCTGATGGCGATGGCGGCGATGTCGGGTTGGCCGAACAGCAAGGGATAGGCCAGACCCAGCAGACCCAGCAGCAGCCAACCCCGGGTCAGCAACCCGGTGATCCGCACCGCGCTGCGGTCCGTATCCCGTGACAATTGCAGATAAGCGGCCAGGGACCGATCTTCCGCGCGGTGCCACTCGGCCGGGTCCTGCTGGGCCAGTCGGGTGCGATGCCCGACCATACGTTCGATCAGCGCATTGATCATCAGCCGGTGGCTGCTGCGCCAGTGCTGGCTACGATCGTAATAGCGCCAGCTGAGCAGCAGCGCACCGATGAACCAGATCAGCAGCAGCAAGCTGTGCAGGGCTCCACCGGCGCCGAGGCCGAGTATGGTCATTGCCGCGGCCAGTTCGATAATGGCCACCAGGGCGGCGAATCCACCACCCAGCATCAGGGTCTCCAGGGCCTCGGCTTCCAGCACCCGGCCCAGAAACTGCCCTATCCCCTGATGCCGAACTTCCTCGCTGCGCAGTTGCAGGGTACCGAACAGCAGGCGCTGCTTGAGCAGTTGCCCGACCCCGATGGTCAGCCGGCTCTGCGTCCAGATGCCCAATAGTTCGAACGGAACGGCCGTCAACAGCACCAAGGCCCAGGCCAGCAGCCAGACGGTATCGATACGCCCGCTCAAAGCCCCTTGGGCGATCAGCCACCAACCGAGTATGTGCAAACCCTGGCGCACGATGTGGGTCAGACCGAAGCCGAATAACAGTCGCGGAACCCGGGCATGGCGCAACTGGGTCCAGGGACTGGCCGCCGGGGTCAGGCGTAACAACCAGCAGCCCTCCAGCTGCACCCTGCCCAACCGCTGGTCGAGCAAGACTCGATACGCCCGCTGGCGACGCTCCCCGGGCACCCCGGCCTGCTCCAGCAACTGCTCCAGCGGTACCCGCAGCGGTGCTTCCAGATCCCGGGTCAGGCAGGCGGCGACCTCCTCGGCGCTCAATCGGTGCGGTTTGAGATCCGGACCCAGCACCACCAGCTTCCGCAAGCCGCCGCGCAGCAACAACAACAGGCGCGGCGCACCAGAACCCGGCAACAGCAACACGGCCGGTCCGGCATGGCGCAGCAACTTCAGCCGCTCGGGATAAGGCGTGGTGACCGGCTCGGTCTCCAGACCCAGACGCGCCGCGGCATACGCCATTCGGGTTGCGAAAGCGACCGCCCCCTGCTCGCTATCGCCGCCGGTCACGGTCACCGGATAGCCGGCCCGCCGGGCCAGCGCCTCGACGGCCTCGTTCAGCCGATCCGCGGGCCAGCTCAGGGCATGGACCGAATCGTCGACAGTGTCCGTGGCATGCATAAGTTGCGGTTCCGGATTGTAATGTTGCCGCCAACTGCTATCATCGTGGGACATGTTCCCATGATCTCCTTTGCGGAGGACACTATGCCTCAGTCAGATAATGTGGAAAAGCTGCAACCTCAGGCCACCGCGCCGGCCGCCGAACCCGACACGGCCACGGAGCCGGAATCCTCCGCCGCGCATGAAGACCTGCGGATCAGCGATGCCAACAACATCGTCAAGAATCATGTCGTCGGTGCCATGGCCATTTCCCTGGTGCCGATTCCGCTGGTCGATCTGGTTGGCCTGACCGGTATCCAGCTCAAGATGTTGCATGGACTGACCCGACATTACCAGGTGCCGTTCTCGGAAAACCTTGGCAAGAGCCTGATCGTGTCTCTGGTGGGTGGTGTGATGCCCACTTCCACGGCCATGACCCTGGCCAGTCTGGTCAAGGCGGTACCGGGTCTGGGTACCGCGACCGGAATGGTCAGCGTCACCATCCTGGGCGGCGCAACCACCTATGCCATCGGCCAGGTATTCATCCAGCATTTCGAGTCGGGCGGCACCCTGCTGGATTTCGATCCCAAGAAAATGCGTTCCTATTTCACCCTGAAACTGCAAGAGGGCAAGCAGGTTGCCGCCAGTCTGCGCAAAAAGACCGATCGGTCGGAACCGTCCTGAACCCATAACGGGAGTTCGCCGCCATGTTAGTCAGAATACTCAACCGCCTGCGGAGTCGCCGTAACCCGGCCCGGCCCTTGACCGCCTACCATGGATTGTCCGTGCAAACCGGTATTCGGGCCGGCGGAGTGATCGGGAACCTGGTCAGTTACATCCCGCCCAGTCTGCGCTCTTACGGCTGATCCTCGCGCAACCGCCCGTCCTCCAGTCGCAGGCGGCGCCAGTTGGCGCCGCGCCAGAGCTGCTCGCGCACCTGGTGCTCGGCCGCCAGCAAGCGCCGATAGCGGGTATCGCTCGCCAGCAGAACGCGTGGGACCCCGTCCTCGATCAGCAGACCATCCTCGATCACCAGCACCCGGTCGAAATCACGGGTATCGCCGACGTCGTGAGAGATGAACAACAGCGTGGCGTCCGCCCAGTACTGCCGTGCCCGACACAGCAACTCATGGCGTTGTCCCCGATCCAGACCGCGAAACGGTTCATCCAGGATGACCAGCCGGACGGTCCGCCGCGCGGCGGCACCGCGCAACATGGCTCGCCCCAGCCGCACCCGCTGCCCTTCACCACCCGAGACCAGGCCGCCACCCTCGCCCAGGGTGGTTTGCAAGCCGTCCGGCAGTTTTTCCAGCACTCGCAGCAGTTCGGCCTGTTCGATCACCGCATTGAGCCGCTCGGCATCAGCACGCGGATTGCCATAGCGAAGATTGTCCAGCAGCGAGCGGTTCCAGATCTGTACCGCCGGATCGACCCAGGCCGTGGCGCGGCGCAGCTGGTGCAGCCCGGCCCCGTCCAGGGGACGACCATCGACCCGGATCTCCCCGCTGGCGGACCGGTGCCAACCCAGTAGCAGACCCACCAGACTGGACTTGCCGGCGCCTGAAGGGCCGACGATGGCGATATGCTCGCCCGCGGCAACGGTGAATTGCAATCCGTGCAAAATGGTATGTCCACCAGCGTAGACCCCGACCTTGTCGAACTCCAGCGCGACGCCAGCCGGGACCGACGCCTCTCCGGATTCGGCGCCGGTTGCGGCCGCCAGCGACTCTTCCGGAGCGCCAAGCGGCTCCAGCAAGCGCAGTACCCGGTTGCGTTGCATCGGATACTGCTGCAGGGTGCGGGCCAGGATCTGGCCCAGCGCCGGCAGCCGCAGGGTCCAGTAGAACAGCAGCAGCACACCGGCGATGGCGCCGCCACTACCCAGGTAACTGGCCAGCAGCCAGACCGCGAACCCCACCCCGCTGAATGCCGCCAGGGCGTGGATCGCCGTGTAGGAACGGTAGAAGGCGCGACAGGCCTGCACCCAATGCACCAGCAAATGCTCGTGCTCGCGGCGCACCGCCAACTCGGCGCCATGGGTGCGGATCGGGGTGAGCCCGAGCAGCGCATCCAGGTAGAACCGGTTCAGCGCCCCCTCCTGGGTGCGCAGATTCATGTCCTGCTCGAACAGCAAGGGCTGACTCAGCAGCCAGATGCCGGCGGTGGCGAGCAAGGCCAGGATGGCGATCAGCGCCCCCCCCGGATACAGCCAAATCAGGCCCGCTGTGGTCAGCAGCAGTTCGGCGCAAGTGCGGGTGAATAGCAGGGCCAGATTGGGCAGCTTGCGCAGATCGCGCAGCTCATAGACCCGGTGCGCCATGTCCGAAGTCAGCCGGCTGCTGAAATAGCGATCGTGCAGGCGCGGCAGCTTGGCCATGAAGCGCATCCGCAGACGGTTCTCCAGCCGGCGGCCAAGGAAGGTCTCGGCGGTGGCCAGGGGATATTCCAGCAGCAACATGGCCAACAGAAACACCAGCAGCGCCAGCAAGGCCATCCCGCGCAGGCTGTCGTCCACCAGCCCCTGGCCCAGCTCCAGCAGGCCGCGCAGCAGCAGGGCTTCGATGATCACGCCGAAGGCGGCCAGGCACACGGCGCCGAGGATCAAACCCGGCCCCAGCAAACCATCGGGACGCAGCAGATCGATCAGTTCCAGCGCCGGACGGGGCGCGGCCTCGTCCAGGGCCGCCCGCAGTTCCGGGGCAAGCGGCATGGCGGCCGGCGGGCGACGACCCGTCACCTGGAGCAGCACCGCGCCTCGCAGCAGCAGTTCCGCTGGCTGCGAGGGCTCGACCGGCAGCGGCTGTACCGTCCAGTCGGCCTCGGGGATGGCGTCCATGCCCTGCTCGCAGCCCTGGCGGAAGGCGGTATCGAGTACCAGCGCGGCATCGGCCTCGGTCAAGCCGCCGGCTTCCAGCAGCGCCACCGTCATGCGGATCGCGGCATCCAGGGCCGCCAACGACTGCCAGCCGGGATCGGCGCGCGCCTGCTCCAGCAACGCCTCGGCGGCGGCCTCATCCAACCCGAGCCGGCTCATGCGGTGCCGTACTGGCAGCGCGAAATCCTCGGAACCGGCCCAGTCCCGCCAGTCGGCCGCCGGCACCGGCATGCGATGGTGATACAGCTGATCCAGCAACTGGCGTTGCCGCCACCAGCGCCGCCCGCTGACCGGGTCCATGACCTGCACCCAAGAGCCGTGCAATCGCCACACCACCACGAAGTGGGTCATGCCGTCCGGCCGTTGCAGCACCACCAGGGCCGGCAGACTGCCGGGCAGTGGCAGGTGATCGGGCGGGATCATGACCTGCCGGGCATCCAGCCCGAGATCCATGGCCACCTGCTCCAGGGTGTCGATCGAGGTACCATCGACCGTGGTCTGACAGGCCTCGCGCAAGCGGCCGTAGCTGACGGCGATTCCGTGGCCTTCCAGCAGGCACTTGAGCGCCGCCGGCCCGCAGTCCATGGCCGAGGTCTGCACGACTTCGGGGGCCAGCCAGCGGCGTTGCTCCAGGTCAGCGCGCATCATGTCTAGCGCCGGTCGGGATCACCGCCACCGGCCAGTCGCAGCACCCACCGGGCCGGGGTCAACCGTTCGGTCTCCAGCTGCACCCGCCCGGTGTCGCCGGGGTTCAACAGCAGGCCCGGCGCTTCGTGGGAGGGAATCACCAGGATCACTTGCAGGTCGTCAGGCGTGCGCTGGATCTCGGTAACCAGAACCGGAACCGTATCCGGTACACCCGGCGGGACGGTGTCGGGCAGGAACAGGGCCGGCTGCCGGAAGCGGATCCGCCCCGCCAAGTCCAGCGGAAACTCGGCCCGGATGGCACCGTCACCGATGAACTCGGCCATCCGGCTGGTCTCGTAGAAACGGATTTCGGCGCGGAAGAACCAGAGGGTCCAGGCCAGCAGCAGCAACATGGCCAGCGCCAGTCCGATCAGCACCAGCCGGTAACCGTCCGCCGCCAGGGCGCGCGTGGTGCGGGAGAAATCCACCGCCATCAGCTGCCACCCAGTGCCCGGTAGCGGTTGGGCGAAATTCCCAGCCAGCGCTTGAAAGCGCGGTTGAAGTTGCTGCTATCGGAAAATCCCAACAGTGGGGCAATTTGGGCAACGCTGAGGCCGGTCCGGTTGATGTACTGCAAGGCCAGATCCAGGCGGGTCTCGTCGAGCAACTGCTGGTAGGAAGTCTGCTCGTCGCGCAGACGCCTTTGCAAGCTGCGCAGGCTGATGTTGAGTTGCTCGGCGACCTGTTCCTCGGAGAATTTGCCGGTGACCAGCCGTTCGATGAAAATCGCCCGGATCCGCTCGGACAGACGACTGGCATCGAACCGGGCCAGATAGTCGGCAACGATCTTGTCGTTCTGGTAGGCCAGTTCGGCATTGCCGGTTGCCCGAACGGCCTCGACCTCGGTCCGGGCCAGGTGCAGGCGATCGCCGGTCGCGGAAAATTCCGGCATGACACCCAGTTGCTTGGCATGCCTGGCCGGATCGGCCGGCGGCCGTCGGCACAACTCCACCTTGAGCGGCGCGAACCGCGGACCACAGAGTTGCCGGCCGAAAGCCACCAGCATGGCCAGCAGCGCATCGGTACGCACCGGATCGGGTGGGGCGAAAAAACTCACCGCCAGCACGTAGTCACGCCGGGTCTTGTCGAGTTCCAAGTCCACCCCGTCGGCGACCATCCGATAATAGCGCACCAACCGCAACAGCGCCGCATACAGGGTTTCGCTGGCCAGCAGTGAAAAACCCAGCGCATGCAGGGTGGTCGGGCCGATGCAGCGGGCTATCCGCAGACCGAAACCGTCGTCGCCGCTGGCCTCCACTGCGATCTCCAGCAGCCGCTGCAAGCGCTCGTCCGGATAGCGGGCATTGGGGTTTTTCATCACCTCCGGGTCCAGACCCGCCTGGCGGAACAGGGCTTCGTGATCCAGATCGTAGCTGCCCAGGGCCTCGGCAACGGCAATGCCGTAACTGCTCAGGGTGCTGTACTGAGGACGGGAATAACTCATGTGGCCGGGGCCAGTTTGTGCGAATGGGGTTCCAAACCTTGCTCGCGGTAGTATCGATAGCGGCGTCGGGACGCCTCCAGCACCTCCGGGGTCTGATCGACCAGTTCGGCCACTCGCTGGAAGCGCTGGTAGCCGGGCGGCACTGCCGGAGCCAGGTTGATCAGCACTTCGGCCTCCCAGTCCGGGTCCGTGGCGCTGCCGATCAATACCGGCGCGGCCTCGTCCGGATCGGCGGGGTAGCGGGCATGGGGGACGAAGCTGTTCTGCTTGAAGGTCCACAACAACTCGTCGAGCTGCCGGAGCTGATTCTCGTCGGCCACGTGCAGATAAACCCTGTGATCCAGGGTATACGCTTTCTCGGCCAGCTTGCAGGCCAGCAGCAGCCGCGCCCGCTCGCCGGCCTCGTCCAGGATGTAGAAATCGACCCGCTCGGTCACTGAGCCAGGCGGTTCAGCAAATACCGGGTCAGCAAGGCCACCGGGCGGCC
>CAYMHN010000073.1:0-10364 GCA_964390235.1 uncultured Candidatus Competibacteraceae bacterium | reverse complement strand
GAGGTGGCCGGTCTCAACGAGGACACCTTTCGCGGCTTCGCCTCGGCCCTGGGCTGGTTGCCCTGGGAACGGATCGGCGCCTGGGCTCTCGGGCTGTTGCAGGCCAAGCATCCGGTCAACCGGCGCATCGGACTGACCGCCTGTTCGCTCCACCGCCACGATCCGGGGCCGGTGCTGGCCCAGCTGATCGAAGATACCGACCCCCAAGTGCAGGCCCGGGCGCTGCGGCTGGCCGGAGAACTCAAGCGCCGGGATCTGAGTGCGCTGGTACTGGCGCAATTGCATCATACCGACGAGCATTGCTGCTTCCAGGCCGCCCGGACCGCCTGCCTGATGCGGCTGGAGGGCGGCCCTGCTGCGTTGCTGGCCTTCGTCCAGCCTGATTCGCCCTGGCTGGATCCGGCGCTGCAACTCGCCCTGCGTGCCCCGGGCCATGACCAGGCCGTGGCCTGGATACGCCAGCTCGCGCCGCAAGCGGCATTGATCCGGGCCGTGATCCAGGGCACCGGCATCATCGGCGACTCGGCGGGCATACCCTGGTTGATCGGCAAGATGCAGGTCCCGGAACTGGCCCGTCTCGCCGGTGAGGCCTTCACCCTGATCACCGGTGCCGACCTGGCCGAACTGGACCTGGAAGGCGAGCAGCCCGAGGGTTTCGAAGCCGGTCCGACCGAGAACCCCGAAGACGAGAACGTGGCGCTGGACGCCGACGAGGATCTGCCCTGGCCGGACCCGGACAAGATTACCGCTTGGTGGGAAAACAACCGGACCCGATTCCAGAAAGGCCGTCGCTATCTGCTGGGCGAGGCGATCACGATCGCACATTGCCAGAGAGTGCTGCGCAGCGGCTACCAGCGCCAGCGGACCGCAGCGGCTCTCGAACTGGCCCTGCTGCAACCGCATGAACCGCTGTTCGAGGTGCGAGCACCCGGCCGCCGTCAACGGCAGTTGCTGCGGGATAACGGCTGAGACGCATGGTGGCCTGCGATGGCCCCCATCACGACGGCGCTGAGTAATCCGTTGCCGGAAAGATAACCGCTGTCGCCCGAGCCGGAAATCCCGCGCGCGGCACCACCCGCGGCGTAGAGATTCGGCAGCAGGGTTCCCGCCTTGGTCAGGACCCGGCCGCGAGTGTCGATCTCCAGTCCACCCTGGGTATGAAACAGCGCGCCCGTAACCTGAATGGCGTGGTAAGGCGGCACCAGCAGCAGGTCGGGGTCGAAGCGGCGGCCGTAGTCGTCCGCCGCGCCGCTCGCGGCCAGCGCATGCATCCGCGCGAAGGTCCGCTCCAGCGGTTCCGGCGGGAGTTCGAGGCGGCCAGCCAGAGTTGCGATCGAATCAGCGCTTCGGAGCGCACCGGCCTCGACCGCGTTGCGATAGTCCTCGAAGTCCATCGCCATGCGGTGAATGCGCTGATCGAAGACGTTCCAGACCGCTTGCCCGGGTTGGCTGAGCACCTTGCGCGCCTGTTCGGAATAACCCTGGTGTTCGTTGGAAAAGCGGTCGCCGTTCCGATTCACCTGCACCCCGCCCATCATCATCAGCGCCCAGGAAATCAGCGTCCGGTGGGGCCAGGCGAGCGAACCATGGCCCTGACAGGCGTGCAGATCCTTGAGACTGGCGCCCAGGGCCTCGCCCCACAGCAAGGCATCGCCCTGGTTGCCGGGGTGCCCGTGGTAGATCGCATCGCGAAGCTCGGGCAGAAACTTGCGGACCAGTTCGGCGTTGCCCCCGAAACCGTTGCAGGCGAGCAGCAAGGCATCGCAGCCGACCCGTTCCTCGCTACCGTCGGGACGCACGAAGCTCACGCCCTGTACGCGCTTATCCGCGGCCGCATGCAGGGTGCTTACATGGGCCTCGGTGAGGATGTCCAGGCCCGCGGATTCGGCGGCATTGAGCAGACAGCCCATCAGTTCCTCGCCGGTGCGCCGCGGGGTGCTGTGCATGCGCATGTGGCTGTGGCCCGGGTAGCGGAATCCCTCGACCAGTTCGAACGGAACGCCATGCTTGTCCGCCAGCCATTCGAGCGTGGCCGCCGAATGTTCGGTCAGGGTACGCACGATTTCGGCATCGGATTCACCGTGATTCTTGCGCTCGATGTCGGCGGCCATGATCGCCGGGGTGTCCTCGATGCCGCGTGCCTTTTGCCACCGAGTGCCCGCGGTGGGCACGAATCCGGACGACATGAAGGTACTGCCGCGCGGCAGGGCATCGCGTTCCAGCAGCAGAGGCTCGATGCCGGCCTCACGGGCAGCCAGGCCGGCGACCAGACCGCAGGCACCGCTGCCGATGATCACCAGTGGCAGGTGCACATCGAACACCGGCGTATCGTCGAAGCTGACCCGCGGCATCAGCGATCCGCCGGAGCCTGCTGCGCGAGGAAGCAGTCCAGGATCTCGCCCGCGCTGGCCTGCCAGACCTTGTCATGACCCATGATGTGATCCAGGACTTCCTCCAGGCAGCCGATCCGGTGCGGCTGGCCGAGCAGCCAGGGGTGGATGCTGAGCGCCAGCAGCCGACCGCCGGCCTGTTCCGCCTCTTCGAGCAGGAAAGCCAGTGCGTCCTTGACCTGTTCCACCCAGGAATCCTCCGAGTGGAGGTTGTTGCCGAGCACGAACCGATCCTCGATCTCGGTCGACAGCGGCAGCATCATCAGAGAGCCGTGTTCGGTCGCGCAAGGGTAAGGCAGGTCGTCGTTGACCCAGTCGCAGCAATACTCGATGCCGTTTTCAGCGAGCAGATCCAGGGTGTGCCAGCTCTGGTTCCTGGCCGGGCTCAACCAGCCCCGGACGGGCCTTCCGGTCAGGGAGCGCAGGGTGTCAACCGAGCGCCTGACCAGTTCGGCTTCCTCCCTGTAATCCTGCCCCCCGTAGTGCAGGTGGTCCATGTTCCAGCCGTGGCAGATCAGCTCGGCATCCTGGTCGAGCAACCGCTGCATGAGATACGGCGCGCGCCGAGCCAGGGCGGCGTTGACCGCGTAGGTCGGCTTCACCCGGTAACCTTCGAACGCCTTGAACAGGCGATAGATGCCGACCCGGTTGCCGTACTCCCGTAGCGAATAGTGGCGCAGATCGGGATACGGCATGGTCATGCCATCGGGTACCTTGAACGGCACACCGCGCTGGTTCAGCGGGAAGTACTGCAGCGACACGTTCAGCCAGAACGCCACCGTCTTCCCGTCCGGCCAGGACACCGGCGGGCGCTCGGCGAGCATCGACCAGTCGTAGCGGTCATGGTCGTAACCGTAGCGGCGCCGCGGATAGTGCAGATATTCGTCGGGCAGCTGGTTCATCACGCCCTCCCCGCCTTGGCGGCGATGTCCGCGCACGCGGCAGCGTAGCAGTGTTCGAGATAGTACTCGGCGATCTCGCGACCGGTGGTGACCCAAACCTCGCCGTGCCCGGTAATGTATTCGAGCGCTTCCTCGAAGGCCTTGATCCGGTGCGGGCAGCTGATCTGGTAATTGTGGGTCGGTATGCACATCACCATGCCCGATTCGCGGCCCTCCTGGTACAGACGGTCGAAATGGCGCTTGAGCATCCTGAGGTAGTGACGGGGTTCAACCTTGTTCACCGCGTAGACGATGGTGTCGTTCATCTCCAGGGAATAGGGAACCGAGATGAAGCGCTTGCCGCTGCGCACTCGGACCGGCGTCGGTTGATCATCGTGGAACAGATCGCAGGTATAGAAGCCGGCCTCGTCGCCGAACAGTTCCTGACCGACTTCGGCGAACAGGTCGAGCGTGTGCTCGGAATGGGACAGGGCCGGCGCGAGATAGCCGGCGCACTTCTGGCCGGTATGGCGGTGGATCGCCTCGATCGAGTCGCGGATCATGGCCCGCTCCTGGGCCTCCGACATCCCGTAGGTGTAGCGGGTGTTGTAGATGCCGTGGCTGAAGAACTCCCAGCCGCGCTCCTTGCACATCGCGATGATTTCAGGATGGTGCTCGCACAGTGCCACCGACAGCGACACCGAGCCACGCACCCCGTACTTGTCGAGCAGCGCCATCTGCCGGTGGTGCCCGACCCGATTGCCGTAGTCGCGGATGCTGTAGCCGGGCACCGCGGGATGCGGCTGAGGCCATGGCTTGCGCAAGGGATTGGCGGGCGGATCGAGCTCGTAGTACTCGATATTCGGCGCCACCCAGAACGCCACCCGGGCGCCGTTCGGCCACCTGATCCGGGGGCGGTTTTCGAACGGCCAGTAGTCGAAGAATCCGGGATCTTCTTGCATCGGAGACGCCTCTTCGCTCGCGCGAGTGAATCAATCGGCCGCTTGCGCTTCGAGCCAGTCGAGCACGCTGCGCACCTTGACCACGTCGGCGTATTTCAGGTGCATATCGGTCAGATTGGCGTAGTGATAGCTCTCGTGCTTGTCGGCGACGCATTCCTCGGGGACGATCGTGCGATAGCCGCGTGACAGACTCTCCACCGCCGTCGCCCGGATACAGCCGGAGGTCGACCCACCGGTGATGATCACGGTGTCCACCCGATGCCATACCAGCAGGGATTGCAGCGGAGTCTCGAAGAACGCCGACGGCATGCGCTTGGTGTAGATCACATCGCGCTGGCGGTCGAGGTCGACGCGCTCGTCGAATTCCGCCCGCTCCGAGCCGTACTTGATATTCTGCAACGAATCCGGGGTATCGGTGCGGGTGCCCCAGATCCCGGCGTCCTCGCCGGATTCCAGGTAGGCCACATGGGTCCAGACGATCGGCCAGTCCAGCTTGCGGAAACCGGCGACCAGGGCATTGACATGGGCGAGCTGGTTCGGGTCGGTTTCATAGGCGGTCTTGAACAGATCGGTGCGGGTGTAGGCCTTTTGGAAGTCGACATTCACCAGCACCGCTTTTCTGCCGAACCCGAAGGGCACGCGCTGCGGGTTGGCCATTACCTCATGAAAGATCTCCTTCGCGGTCTTGTCGGTCGTGATCATTGCGGTTCTCCGTCAAGGGTTTTCATAGTGTGCGCCAAGCCGCAGCAGCGCTTCGCGCAGGCTTGTGGGCATGGCGGGTTCCGGGATCGTGCTTGACTGATACAAATCTAGCACAAATAATTGTACGACCCGTGCGGGTCCGGTCGATCAACGAGGCGAGTCCGAGTCAAGCCTGCGATGAGCACGCCGAGAACCCTGTTCGACAAGGTCTGGGACGCGCACGAGATTCACCGTGGCGACCACGGCCGGAGCCTGCTCTGGATCGACCGGCACTTGGTCCACGAAGGTTCGTTCCACGCCTTCGACAAGCTCAAGACGCGGGGTCTGCCGGTGGCACGGCCGGACCTGAGCTTCGGCATGGCCGATCACTATGTCCCGACCGTCAATCGGCATTCGGGCTCGGTGGATGCCGGAATCATGGCGATGGTCACTCGGCTCGAAGCCAATACCCGTGCCCATGGCGTGCGGCTGTTCGGCCTCGACGACCCGCGCCAGGGCATCGTCCATGTCGTCGGCCCGGAGCAGGGCCTGACCCTGCCGGGACTGCTGATGGTGTGTGGTGACAGTCACACCTCGACCCACGGCGCGTTCGGCGCGCTCGCCTTCGGCATCGGGGCAACGGAGGTCGCCCATGTGCTGGCCACCCAGACCCTGTGGCAGACTCGGCCGCGCGTCTTGCGCATCATCATTGACGGCATGCTGGGACCCGGAGTTACCGCCAAGGACATCTGCCTGCACTGGATCAGCCGACTGGGTGCCGACGGCGCACGCGGCCATGCGATCGAATACGCCGGGGCCGTGGTCCGCGCGCTGTCGATGGCAGCCCGCATGACCCTTTGCAATATGTCGATCGAGGGCGGTGGCCGGTGCGGGATGATCGCTCCGGACGAGACCACGATCGAGTATCTTCGGAACCGGCCCTTCGCGCCCCGGGGCGCGGCGTTCGAGAAAGCCGCGTGCGACTGGCTGACGCTT
Organism: uncultured Candidatus Competibacteraceae bacterium; assembly: GCA_964390235.1. Lineage (GTDB taxonomy): Bacteria > Pseudomonadota > Gammaproteobacteria > Competibacterales > Competibacteraceae > CAYMHN01. Next base: position 4,454 of record CAYMHN010000073.1, on the reverse strand, counting down.
CGGACCGACGCGGGCGCGGCATTCGATCGGGAAGTACCCATCGACGCCGCGGACATCGCGCCGACCGTGACCTGGGGCGTGTCTCCGGAACAGGCCCTGCCGATCGACCAACGTCTGCCCGACCCGGCGGCGATCGCGGATGGCGCGAAAGCCCGGCAGATCAGTGACAGTCTGGCCTATATGGGATTGAAACCAGGCCAGCGGCTGACCGACATCCCGATCGACCGGGTGTTCATCGGCTCGTGCACCAACGGTCGCATCGAGGATCTTCGAGCCGCCGCCGCGGTGCTGAAAGGCTCGCGCAGCCGGGTTCCCGGCATCGTGTCTCCCGGATCCAGCCAAGTCAAGCGGCAGGCCGAGCAGGAAGGCCTGCACCGGATCTTTCTGGCCGCGGGCCTGGAGTGGCGCGATTCCGGCTGCTCGATGTGCGTCGCCATGAACGGCGATCAGGTACCACCGGGGGAGCGCTGTGCCTCGACCACCAACCGCAATTTCAAGGGCCGGCAAGGCCCAGGAGCACGCACCCATCTGATGTCGCCGGCCATGGTCGCCGCTGCCGCAATCGCCGGACATCTGACCGACGTGCGTCCCATGCTGGGCGAGGATTAGCAATCGATGAAGCCCTTGATCACACTCCGCGCCCCGGCCTGTCCCCTGCCCCTGGCGAACCTGGACACCGATCAGCTGATCCCGGCGCGCTTCATGAAGGAACCGCGCGGCGCCGGTTATGGCCGGTTCCTGCTGCACGATCTGCGGCTTCGGCCCGACGGCCGGCCCGATCCGGCGTTTCCTCTGAACCGTCCGGGAGCCGAGGCCGCACGGATATTGGTCGCCGGACGCAATTTCGGTGCCGGTTCGTCGCGCGAAGCCGCCGTGTATGCGCTGGTCGATCACGGATTCCGCTGCGTGATCGCGCCAAGTTTCGGCGACATCTTCGCGTCCAATGCGGTAAACAACGGGCTACTGCCGGCCACGGTCAGCGAAGCGGACGGCAACCGTTTGCTCGATCGGTTGGGCGGCCGCATCAAGACGATCGAAGTCGATCTGCAAGCGACCCTGATCCGAACGCCAGGGTTCGAGCTCGACTTCACCATCGACCCCGTCTGGCGCGGGAAACTGCTCAAGGGCTGGGACGATATCGATCTGACACTCGATCTCGAAGACACTATCCGGACCTTCGTCCGCAACCATGAACGACGTTACCCCTGGTCTCGGCCGACCGGGCAATCCTGCCCGCAAGGCCGTTCAACCATGCCACCCCCAGAAGGAGAACGAGGATGAAAATGCGATTCCTGGCAACACTCGGTCTGGCCACGGCGCTGTCGGCTACAGTCGTCCTGGCTGAAGACCAGCTCACCGCGGTCCATGCGTTTCCACCGTCGCTGATCTATACCCAGAGCTTCCTGGAGTTCGTCGACAAGGTCAACGAGCGGGGGGCGGGGGTGGTGAGCATCGTCGTCCGGGGCGGCCCGGAGGCCATCGGACTGGGCGAGCAGCCGGAGGCGGTACGCAACGGCGTGGTCGATATGGCCTACACCGCGGCCAGCTTCTACGCGGGTACGGTGCCCGAGCGCGACGCCATGGTGGCCTCGAACAGCAACGCCATCCATGCGCGTGCCAACGGTGGCATCGATCTGATGAACCGGATTCATCAGGAAAAGATGGGGGTGTACTACCTCGGTTGGTTCGACAGCGGTGTGAGCTACAACCTGTACACCGTCAACGAGCCGCGCCTGGATGCCGAGGGCAGGCTGGACGTGTCGGGCATGCGTTTACGCAGCAACCCCGTGTATGACGCGTTCTTCCGGGAATACCTGGGCGCCGAGCCGATCAGCCTGCCGACCACCGACGTCTATTCCGCGCTCGAGCGCGGCGTCGCCAACGCCACCGGCTGGACCCAGATCGGGCTGAAGGATCTCGGCTGGAACCGGTTCCTGGGCTACCGGATCGAACCGAGCTTCTTCTCGACCGACATGGGCGCGATCATCAATCTCGACAGCTGGAACCGGCTGAGCGAGGACGCTCAACGGATTCTGCAGGAAGTGGCGATCGAGCATGAGCGCGCCAGTGCCGAACGCTTCGAGGTACTGGCCGCCGAGCAACTCGCCGAACTCGATGCGGATGGCATGCAGGTGCTGCGGCTCGAAGGCGAGGCTGGCGAGCGCTTCGCCGAAGCCGCCCGCGAAGCGACCTGGCAGCGGATGCGGGAACAGATGGAACGCCACCCGATGGGCTTGGAGCACCACGACGAGCTGATCGAGAAGTTCAACGAACTCTGACCCGCCTGCCGCCCGGTCGCGCGCCACGGCATCGACCGTGCCGCGCGACCGGGTGTTTCCCGTTACGCGATCCGAGGCATCGACATGCGTCCGTTGCTACGCGTCTATACCGCCCTGCTCAACGGCATGGCTGTCATCGCTGGCCTGATGCTGGTCTGGCTGATGGTGGCGGTCGTCCTCACGGTCATGCTGCGCAACCTCGGCTTGCAGCCCGCCGCCTGGCTGTTCGTATCGACCGAATACTTCATGTTCTACCTGACACTGCTCGGTGCTCCCTGGCTGGTCAGGCAGCGGGGCCACGTGCACATCGAGATGCTGACCGCCACGCTTTCGCCGACCGCGCTCCAGGTGGTTAGTCGCGGGGTGGCGTTGCTGTGCGTGGCGGTCTGCCTGGTGCTGACCTGGAAGGGCTTTGATCTGGTAATGACCAATCTCGAGCGCCGCGACTTCGACGTGCGTGCGTATTTCTTCCCGAAGTGGATTCTGACCCTGGCCTATCCGATCAGCTTCGGGATGATGGCGATCGAGTTCACCCGCTTTGTGCTGGGACGACAGATTCTGCACAGCGGCGAAGCCGGGATCAAAGAATAATGGAATGGTACATCGCCCTCGGTTTCTTGCTGTCGATGATCGTCGTCTTCATGGTGATCGGCGTACCGATCGCGCTCGCCTTCCTGGCCGCGAACGTGATTGGCGCCTGGTATTTCATGGGTGGCCAGGCCGGCGTGACCCAACTCCTCAATAACGGCTTCGGCGCGCTGTCGAACTTCAACCTGGTACCGATTCCGCTGTTTCTGCTGATGGGTGAGCTATTCTTCCGCACCGGACTGGGCATGCGCATGTTCAACGCGATCGACATGCTCATGGGGCGGGTCCCGGGGCGCCTGTCCTATGTGACGGTGGTCGGGGGTACCGGCTTTGCCACCGTGAGCGGGTCCTCGATGGGCTCGACCGCCCTGCTGGGATCGATTCTGGTGCCGGAAATGGCTCGCAGGGGCTACAAGAAACACATGGCGATCGGCCCGATCCTGGGTACCGGCGGCCTGGCAATCATCATCCCGCCGTCCGCCCTGGCGGTATTGCTCGCCACCCTGGCGCGGATCGACGTCGGCGCGCTGCTGGTTGCCGGGATCGTCCCCGGTTTCATCCTGGCGGGTTTCTACACGGTTACGATCTGGTTGCAGACCCGCATCGATCCCGCGGCCGCGCCGAGCTACGAACTCGCGCCGGTGCCGCTGGCGCGCAAGCTCATGGTGTGCTTGATCGATATCGTACCCATGGTCGGCATCATGGGCATCATCGTTTCCATGATGCTGGTGGGGTTTGCGACCCCTTCCGAAGCCGCGGCTTTCGGAGCGCTCGGGGTCATCATCCTGGCCGGCCTGTTTCGCTGCATGACCCTGGAGGCCTTCATGGCGTCCGTGATCGGTACGCTCCGAGTGACGCTGATGGCTTTCCTGATCGTGTTCGGCTCGGCGACCTTCAGTCAGTTGCTGGCGTTCTCCGGTGCTTCGGGCGGCCTTATCCAGTGGGCCACCAGCTTCGACCTGGCACCCGTGCTCATGCTGCTGGCCATGTTCGCCGTGCTGCTGCTGCTGGGCACGTTCATGGAGCAGATATCCATCATGATGCTGACCGTGCCGTTCTTTTTCCCGCTCGCCCGGACGCTGGGATTCGATCCGGTCTGGTTCGGTATCATCACCCTGCTGGCCCTGGAGATCAGCTTTTCGACGCCCCCGTTGGGACTGCTGCTGTTCGTGATGAAAGGCGTGTCGCCGCCTGGTACGACCATGAAGGAAATCTATACGGCCGCCATCCCGTACATCGCCTGCTCGATGCTCCTGGTGGCCTTGCTGATCCTGTTCCCGTCGATTGCCACTTGGCTACCCGGTCTGCTGCGCGGCAGCATGTTGCACTGAGCTACAACCGCGCGCGCCGTTGTTCGAGGTGCGCGCACCGGGCCACCGCCAACGCCGGTTGCTCTCCCGCGAGTAGCTCGGCCTTGATCTTTTGCCATTTGTGCTCTAAACCCTTTACTAGCAATTCGGTTTACCAGACACATGGTTTTGAACCGGACCCTGAAACCAGAATAACCCGGGAGCCTCTAGATGAGCAGCGTTACCCAACAATACCGCCAGCACGAGTTGCTCAGCCCGCTGGGGCGCGACGTGCTGC
>CAYMHN010000072.1:1059-10420 GCA_964390235.1 uncultured Candidatus Competibacteraceae bacterium | reverse complement strand
CAACCAGATCCTCGCCACGTTCGGCACCGGCGAGGTCGGCCTGATCGACGTCGCGACCAGGCAGTGGGTCTGGAGAACCAGTGGGTACAACGGCGACTGGTTCCAGTCGCCATACGACGCGGAGGTCCTCCCGGATGGCAATCTGGCCGTCGCGATGCGCTTCAAATACGGTGCCAATGAACGTAGCCAGAAACTGAAGTATCACATCCAGACCTCGGGCCGCTCACTGCACGCCCGGGAGATGGATTTCAACGACATCCACACCACGCTGCAAGCGCTGATCGCGATCTACGACAACTGCAACAGCCTGCATACCAACGCCTTCGACGAGGCCGTCACCACCCCGACCGAGGATTCGGTACGCCGCGCCATGGCGATCCAGCTGATCATCAACCAGGAGTGGGGGCTGGCCAGGAACGAGAATCCCCATCAAGGGGCATTCATCATCGACGAACTGACCGATCTGGTCGAGGAAGCGGTATTGCAGGAGTTCGAGCGGATCAGCGAGCGCGGCGGCGTGCTGGGCGCCATGGAGACCGGCTATCAGCGCGGCAAGATCCAGGAGGAATCGATGCTCTACGAACAGCTCAAGCATTCCGGACAGCTGCCCATCATCGGGATCAATACCTTTCTCAAGCCGGATGCTGGCGAGACCGAGTTCACCGTGGAACTGGCCCGTTCGACCGAGGACGAGAAACAGTCGCAGATCCGTCGCCTGGGCGAATTCCAGCAGCGCCATGCCGCGGTAAGTGCGGCTTGCTTGACCCGGATCAAGGACAGCGCCGCACGGGGTGATAATGTTTTCGAGGTATTGATGGACGCGGTACGGCATTGCTCGCTGGGCCAGATAACCCGTGCCCTGTTCGAAGTCGGCGGTCAGTATCGGCGTAATATGTGAGTTCGATTACACTGGCGATCACCGGGGCCACAACACATCATCGGAGGACAACGGGATTATGGCGGACAACGTACTCGACACCTTTCCCAAGCTGCTCATGCAGCATGCCCGTGACCGCGGTGACCGGCCGGCCATGCGCGAGAAAGACTACGGTATCTGGCAGGAATGGAGCTGGCGGCAATTGGCCGACGAGGTGCGCACACTGGCCCATGGCCTGGCGGCGCGCGGCTTCGGCCCCGACGACAAGCTGGCCATCATCGGTGACAACCGGCCGCAACTGTATGCGGCGGTCGCCGCCGCCCACTGCCTGGGCGGGGTTGCCGTGCCCATGTACCAGGACGCCGTGGCCGCCGAGATGGTGTATGTACTGAACGACGCCGGGGTGCGCTTCGCGGTGGTCGAGGACCAGGAGCAGGTCGACAAGTTGCTGGAAATCAAGGACCGCTGCCCGCGGCTGGAGCTGGCCATCTACGACGACCCGCGCGGCCTGCGCAACTATACCCGGGACTGGCTGGCCGCCTACACCGACATCCAGGCCCAAGGGCGCGAGTACGAGCAAGCCCATCCTGAGCTGCTCGACCGGCAGATCGCTAGCAACCGGGGCTCGGAGGTGTGCAGCATGTCCTATACCTCGGGCACCACCGGCCATCCCAAGGGCGTGGTGCTGACCTATGACAATCTGATCCGGACCGCGCGCAACGCGATCGAATTCGAAGGCTTGACCGACCGCGAGGAAACCCTGGCCTATCTGCCCATGGCCTGGATCGGTGACAGCATCTTCTCCTACGCCCAGCACTATGTGGCGGGTTTCTGTGTCAACTGCCCGGAATCCAGCGACACGGTGCTGACCGATTTGCGCGAGATCGCCCCGAGCTATTTCTTCGCCCCGCCGCGGATCTGGGAAAACCTGCTGACCACGGTGATGATCCGCATCGAGGACGCCGGCCGGATCAAGCGAACGCTGTTTCATTATTTCATGGCCCATGCCCGCCGGGTGGGCATGGCCATCCTGGCCGGTGAGCCGGTATCCGTCAAGGACCGCTGGCTGTACCGGCTGGGTGAGCTGCTGATCTACGCGCCGCTCAAGAACGTGCTCGGCTTCACCCGCATCAAGCTGGCCTATACCGCCGGCGAAGCCATAGGTCCGGACATCTTCGAGTTCTATCGCTCGCTGGGGGTCAACATCAAGCAGCTGTACGGTTCCACCGAGGCCGCGGTATTCGTCTGCATCCAGCCCAATGGCGAGGTCTATGCCGAGACCGTCGGCAAGCCGGCCCCGGGCGTGGAGATCCGACTGGCCGACAACGGCGAGGTGCTGTTCCGCAGCCCCGGTGTGTTCCATTCCTACCACAACAACCCCGAGGCCACCGCCGAGACCAAGGACGCCGAGGGCTGGGTGCATACCGGCGACGCCGGCCTGTTCGACGAGCGCGGCCACCTGCGCATCATCGACCGGGCCAAGGATGTCGGCAAACTGACCGACGGCACACTGTTCGCGCCCAAGTACATCGAGAACAAGCTCAAGTTCTTTCCCTACATCAAGGAAGCCGTGGCCTTCGGCCACAATCGCGGCGAGGTCAATGTGTTCATCAACATCGACCTGGAAGCGGTCGGCAACTGGGCCGAGCGGCGCAACCTGGCCTATTCCGGATACACCGATCTGGCCGGACGGGACGAGGTCTACGAGCTGGTCCAGGGCTGCGTGGAGAAGGTCAACGCCGACCTGGCCAAGGACCCCAAACTGCATGGCTCGCAGATCCATCGCTTTCTGATCCTGCACAAGGAACTGGACGCCGATGACGGCGAACTGACCCGGACTCGCAAGGTACGGCGCAATTTCATCGCCGAACACTATGCGGCACTGATCGATGCGCTCTACTCCGGCAAGGCATCGCATTACATCGAGGCCGAAGTCACCTACGAGGACGGTCGCAAGGGCGTGATCAAGGCCGATCTCAAGATCCGCGAAGCGCAACGCCACGGTATCCGTGAACTACGCAAGGCCAGCTAGGGAACGATCATGAGCACCGGACAACGACAGATCGGCGATGTGCTGCTCGACGTGCGCAACATCTCGCTCGGCTTCGGCGGGGTCAAGGCCCTGAGCAATATCTCCTTCGATGTACGCCAGGGCGAGATCCGCGCCATCATCGGCCCCAACGGCGCCGGCAAAAGCTCCATGCTGAACGTGATCAACGGCTTCTATCACCCGCAGGAAGGCGAAATCACCTTCAAGGGCGAGACCCGCAAGCGCATGAAACCGCACCGCGCGGCGGCCCAGGGCATCGCCCGCACCTTCCAGAACGTGGCCCTGTTCAAGGGCATGTCCACCCTGGACAACATCATGACCGGGCGGTTGTTGAAGATGAAATCCAATCTGCTGCTGCAAGCCCTCTACTGGGGCCCCAACCAGAAGGAGGAACTCGAACACCGCGAGTTCTGCGAGAAGATCATCGATTTCCTGGAAATCCAGGCGATCCGCAAGACCCCGGTCGGGCGGCTGCCCTACGGCCTGCAGAAGCGCGTCGAGCTGGCCCGGGCCCTGGCCATGGAGCCGGACTTGCTGCTGCTGGATGAACCCATGGCGGGCATGAACCTGGAGGAAAAAGAAGACATGTGCCGGTTCATACTGGATGTCAACGAACAGTTCGGTACCACGGTGGCCTTGATCGAACACGATATGGGCGTGGTGATGGACATCTCCGACCGGGTGGTGGTACTGGATTACGGCCGCAAGCTGGCCGACGGCACCCCGGACGAAGTACGCAACGACCAGGCCGTGATCGACGCCTATCTCGGCGTCAGCCACCACTGAGGAGCACCAAGCATGCCTACGGTCCGCCGCGCGGTCGCACCGCTTCTGTCCTGGGGACTGGGCGTTCCCGTCGTGATCCTGTTGCTGGGCTTTCTGTTCCAGGGGCTGGCCGCGATCAATCCGGCGCTGTTCTTCGCCTGGGGCTATTTCTTCGAGGTGCTGATCGCCGGATTGCTGCAAGGAGTCATGTACTCGCTGGTGGCGCTCGGCTTCGTGCTGATCTTCAAGGCCTCGGGCGTGTTCAACTTCGCCCAGGGCTCGATGGTGCTGTTCGCCGCCCTGACCATGGTCGGTCTGATGGGCATGGGCCTGCACTGGACGGTCGCCTTCCTGATCACCGTCGGCGTGATGATCATTACCGCGATCGTGATCGAGCGGGTGGTGTTGCGACCGCTGGTCAATCAGCCGCACATCATCCTGTTCATGGCCACCATCGGCATCTTCTATTTCCTGGACGGCTTCGGCCAGACCCTGTGGGGTTCGGACGTCAGAATCCTGGACATCGGCATACCGAAATCGCCGGTGTTCATCCTGGAAGGCGTGTTCGAGGGCGGCCTGCTGGTCAATCGCTACGACCTGACCGCCGCCGTCGTGGGCGCGGCGCTGGTCGCCGTGCTGGCGATCTTCTTCCACAAGACCCGGATCGGCCGGGCTCTGCGCGCGGTGGCCGATGACCACCAGGCGGCCATGTCGGTGGGCATACCGCTCAAGACCATCTGGGTCATCGTCTGGGCGGTAGCGGGTATCGTGGCCCTGGTCGCCGGCATCATGTGGGGCGGCAAGCTGGGGGTGCAGTTCACCCTGGCGCTGATCGCCCTGAAAGCCCTGCCGGTGCTGATCCTCGGCGGGTTCACCTCGATCCCCGGCGCCATCGTCGGCGGACTGATCATCGGCGCCGGGGAGCAGCTGGCCGAGGTATTCATGGGAGCGCTGATCGGCAGCGCCATTCAGGACTGGTTCGCCTACATGCTGGCCATGGTGTTCCTGTTGTTCCGGCCGCAGGGGTTGTTCGGCGAACGCATCATCGAGAGAGTCTGAACCATGATCTACCGTGAAGCGGGCCAGTTCAAGTCCAATTATGCCGCCGATCAGGCCATCTTCCCGATCAGGCAGGACAAGATCGGCATCCTGCTGATCCTGGCCTTAGCCCTGTTCGTGATCCCCCTGTTGGCCACGAACTACTGGCTGAACAGCATCATGATCCCGTTTCTGGTGTTCTCGCTGGCCGCCATCGGACTCAACCTCCTGACCGGTTACTGCGGCCAGCTCAGCCTGGGGACCGGGGGATTCATGGCCTGCGGGGCCTTCTTCGCCTTCAAGCTGACCACGGCCTTCCCCGAGCTGAACATCGTGGTGGTGTTTCTGCTGGCGGGCTTCGGCACCGCGCTGGCCGGTATCGTATTCGGCCTGCCCAGTCTGCGCATCAAGGGATTTTATCTGGCGGTTGCCACGCTGGCGGCCCAGTTCTTCCTGATCTGGGTGTTCACCAAGTTCCCCTGGTGGACCAACTACAGCCCGTCCGGGGTCATCACCGCCCCACCGCGGGCTTTGTTCGGCGACTTCTACATCACCGGCCCCCGCGCCACGCCGGTCACCAAATACCTGTTCCTCCTGGTGTTCGTGGCGCTGCTGGCGCTGCTGGCCAAGAATCTCACCCGGTCGCGCATCGGCCGTTCCTGGATGGCGATCCGGGACATGGACATCGCCGCCGAGATCATCGGCATCCGGCCGCTGTGGGCCAAGCTGTCGGCGTTCGCCATCAGCTCGTTCTTCATCGGCATCGCCGGGGCATTGTGGGCGCTGGTCTACTCCGGCTCGGTGGAAGCCCTGGCCTTCGAGATCACCCGTTCCTTCCAGGTGCTGTTCATGATCATCATCGGCGGCCTGGGTTCGATTCTGGGTTCGTTCCTGGGCGCGGCATTCATCGTGCTGCTGCCGATCTTTCTCAACAATCTTCCCGATATGCTCGGGATCCGCATGCCGACCGATCTCATCGCCCACATCGAATTCATGATCTTCGGCGCGCTGATCATTTTCTTCCTGATCGTCGAGCCGCATGGACTGGCCCGTCTGTGGCAAATCGCCAAGGAGAAGCTGAGACTGTGGCCGTTTCCGCACTGACGCCGATTGGAGGCGATCGGTGCTTGCTGTACTCTTGCCAAGTCCTCGTGACATACAAACCAACTGAAGGAGACCACCATGTCGTTGAAATCTTTCTGCACCATGGCCCTGGGTGCGAGTCTGCTGCTCGGCCCGATCGGCCTGCTGGCCCAGGAGCAGTTCTTCCCGGGTCTGATGTATCGCAGCGGTCCTTACGGGCCCACCGGTATCCCGTTCGCCAATGGGTATGCCGATTATCTGGAAATGCTCAATCAGCGTGACGGCGGGATCAACGGCGTGCGCATCCAGTATCAGGAATGCGACACCGCCTACAACAACGACCGCGGCGTCGAGTGCTACGAGCGGCTCAAGAATGCCGGGCCATCCCAACCGGCGGTCTGGAATCCGCTGTCCACCGGTATCACCTATGCGCTGATCGAGCGCGTGCCGATCGACCAGTCACCGCTGCTGTCCATGGGCTATGGCCGGGCCGACGCCTCCGATGGTCGGGTATTCCCCTGGGTATTCACCATGCCGGCCACCTACTGGGCCGGAGCCGATGCCATCATCCAGTACATCAAGGCCGAGGAAGGCGGTGACCTGAACGGCAAGACCATCGCCCTGGTCTACCACGACAGCGCCTATGGCCGCGAACCGATCGCCACGCTGGAGCGACTGGCCGGCGAGGAAGGCTATGCCTTTCATCAGTTCCCGGTCGCCCATCCGGGCCTGGAGCAGAAAGCCACCTGGCTGCAGATCGGCCGCCAGCTGCGACCCGACTGGGTAGTCATGTGGGGTTGGGGAGTGATGAACTCCACCGCCATCCAGGAAGCCGCCGCCATCGGCTATCCCATGGATCGCTTCATCGGCATCTGGTGGTCCAGTTCCGAGCCCGACGTACGTCCGGCCGGCGCCGCCGCCACCGGTTACAAGGGGCTGGGTTTCCATGCCTCCGGCGCCGACTTCCCCGCTCACCAGGACATCCTCACCCATGTCTACGACAAGGGCCTGGGCACGGGCGAGCGATCCGCCGTCGGCGAGGTGCTGTACAATCGCGGGCTGATCAATGCGGTATTCTCCGTCGAGGCGGTACGCACCGCCCAGGAACGCTTCGGCAACCGCCCGCTGACCGGCGAGGAAGTCCGCTGGGGCATGGAGAACCTGCACATCACCGACGAGCGCTGGGCCGAACTGGGTCTGGAAGGGTTCGCCCGCGAGGTGCGGATTTCCTGCGAAGACCATGAAGGCGGCGGTTCGGCCTTCGTCCAGCAGTGGGACGGGGAGCAGTGGGTTCAGGTCTCCGACTGGATCCAGCCGCGCAACGACGATCTGCGCCCGGCGTATGAAGCCTCGGCCGCCCAGTACGCCGAGCAGAACAACATCGAACTGCGCGATTGCAGCGCCGAGAGCTGAAACCCTCAGCCCATCAACCCGCCCTCCCCGAGGGCGGGCTTTACCCGGGTAATCCGCGCCATGACCTCCACCGCATCCACCGACACCGCTCTGCTGTCGGTCAACAACATCGAAGTGATCTACGACCACGTCATCCTGGTGCTCAAGGGGGTGTCGCTGAGCGTGGAAAAAGGGCGCATCGTCGCCCTGCTGGGCGCCAACGGGGCCGGCAAGACCACCACGCTCAAGGCGATCTCCAATCTGCTCAAGTCCGAGCGGGGCGAAGTCACCAAGGGCAGTATCCTGCTCGACGGCGAGCGGGTCCAGGATCTGACCCCCAACGACCTGGTCCGCCGCGGCGTGATCCAGGTCATGGAGGGCCGCCACTGCTTCGAGCATCTGACGGTGGAGGAAAACCTGCTGACCGGAGCGTATACTCGCAAGGAAGGCCGGGCCGCCATCGAGCGGGATCTGGAGATGGTCTATGGCTATTTCCCGCGACTCAAGGAACGTCGCACCAGCCAGGCCGGCTATACATCCGGCGGCGAGCAGCAGATGACCGCCATCGGCCGTGCCCTGATGGCCCGCCCCAAGGTGATACTGCTGGACGAACCTTCGATGGGTCTCGCGCCCCAGCTGGTCGAGGAGATCTTCGAAATCGTCAGACAACTGAACGAACAGGAGAACGTGACCTTCCTGCTGGCCGAGCAGAACACCAATGTGGCGCTGCGCTATGCCCATTTCGGCTATATTCTGGAAAACGGCCGCGTGGTGCTGGAAGGCGATGCCGACAGTTTGCGCCAGAACGAGGATGTGAAAGAATTCTATCTGGGTCTCAGCAGCGAAGGTCGCAAGAGCTTCCGCGACGTCAAGCACTATCGCCGGCGCAAGCGCTGGCTGGCCTGATCCTATCCCCTCCCGCGCCCGGAGAACCGCCATGGAATACTATGACAACCTGGAAACCCAGAGTCCGAAGGAGCGGGAAGCCAATCTGCGCGAGGCCTTGCCGATGCAGATCGCGCACGCCAAGGAACGTTCGCCTTACTATGCCAAGCTGCTGGCCGATATCGAACCGGACGACATCGACTCGGGCAGCGCACTGGCACAGCTGCCGATCACCCGCAAGGCCCGGCTGCTGGAACTGCAACAGCAGGACAAGCCTTTCGGCGGACTGACCACGGTCGAGACCGGCCGACTGACCCGGGTCTACCAGTCGCCCGGCCCGCTCTACGAACCCGAAGCCCGTCGCCCCGATTACTGGCGTATGGCGCGGGCGCTGTTCGCCGCCGGTTTTCGCCCCGGCCAGCTGGTGCACAACACGTTTTCCTATCACTTCACGCCGGCCGGTTACATGCTGGAGACCGGCGCCCGGGCCCTGGGCTGTCCGGTATTCCCCGCCGGTACCGGTCAGACCGAACTGCAAGTGCGGGCCTTGGCCGATCTCAAGCCGGCCGGTTATGTGGGCACCCCGTCGTTCCTGAAAATCCTGCTCGACAAGGCCGCCGAACTGAAACTGGACGTTTCCAGCACCAAACGCGCCCTGGTCTCGGGCGAGGCGTTACCGCCCAGTCTGCGCAAGGAATTCAAGGACCGCGGGGTGGAGGTCTATCAGTGTTACGCGACCGCCGATCTGGGCCTGATCGCCTACGAGTCGGCGGCGCTGGAAGGCATGATCTGTGATGAAGGGGTATTGATCGAGATCGTCCGGCCCGGTACCGGAGAGAGGGTCCCCGCTGGCGAGGTCGGCGAAGTGGTGGTCAGCACCTTCAACCTGGAGTACCCGCTGATCCGCTTCGCCACCGGAGATCTGTCGGCCGTCCTGCCCGGACCCAGCCCCTGCGGTCGCACCAATCTACGGATCAAGGGCTGGATGGGCCGCGCCGATCAGACCACCAAGGTGCGCGGCATGTTCGTCCACCCCGGTCAGGTGGCGGAAGTGCTCAAGCGCCATGCGGAACTCGGCAAGGGCCGCCTGCTGGTCGGCAGCGAGGACCATCAGGATATCATGACCCTGGAATGCGAACTGCCCGGCACACCGGCGCCGGAACTCGCCGAGCAGGTCGCCGCCAGCCTGCGCGAGGTGTGCAAGCTGCGCGGCGAGGTGGTGTTCGTCGAACCCGGCAACCTGCCCAACGACGGCCGGGTGATCGTCGACC
>CAYMHN010000072.1:0-1049 GCA_964390235.1 uncultured Candidatus Competibacteraceae bacterium | reverse complement strand
CGCAGTTACGAGTAAGGCAAGTCCTCCCCCGGCCGGGGGAGGAGATTTTCTTCTCGGGAAAGCACCTTATTTTGCCTTGCCCTTGCCCTTGCCTTTACCCGGACCCGCGCCTGGTCCCTGGTCGATCTCGCCAGGACCAACCGACACCACGCCGCCGATACGCCGCTTGTCGGCCGCACCATACTGAAAATTACCGTTGCCGAATACCACGGCCTGGACCGAACCCAGATTGAAGGTTGCGCCTGGATTGTGGCCGATATCCCGCAACACCTGCACGCTGGCCTCGGGGAAGCCATATTCGAGACTGGGATTCCCGTTGGCACTGGTCTGTGACAGCCGCGGCAGATCGATGGCCTCCTGGATGGTGCGCTGGTGGTCGATCAGGTTCAGGGCGATGTTGAGCACGGTGTTGATGATGGTGGCTCCGCCCGGCGAGCCGAAGGCGGCCAGCGGTTGCTGCGGATTGCGGAAGATCATGGTCGGCGCCATGCTGCTGCGCGGGCGCTTGAACGGCGCCACGTCGTTGGCTCCGGGATTGAAGTTGGCCGGATCCGGGTTGGCCGTTGGCGTGAAGTTGAAATCGGTCAGCTCGTTGTTGAGCAGAAACCCGTAGCCCGGTACCATCAGCCCGGTGCCCCAGGCCGATTCGACCGTGGTGGTGAAGCTGATCAGATTGCCCTGAGCGTCGCTGACGCTGAAGTGGGTGGTGTCCACCCCCTCCAGATCGGGCAGGGTGACGGCCGCCAGTTGCAGCGGCGGAGGCGAACCGGCCAGTTCGAAGGGCCAGGGGTCGTCGGCCACCACGTTGGCCTGCCGGGCATCGGGGTCGATTAGCGCGCTGCGCTGGGCGATATAGCCGTCACTGAGCAGGCCCTTGACCGGCACGTCGACGAAATCAGCATCGCCCATCCACACCGCCCGGTCGGCGAAAGCCAGCCGCATGGCCTCGATCATCACGTTCATGGTGCGTGGCGAGCCGAAACCGTAGCCCTGGGATTCGTCGCCCAGCGGGAAGCGCTCCATCAGCTTGAGCATCTGGATCAGGGCCA
>CAYMHN010000071.1:0-10428 GCA_964390235.1 uncultured Candidatus Competibacteraceae bacterium | reverse complement strand
CGCCTTGTGCGCCCTCCTCCAGCGGGGAAGCGCTCCCGCTGTCGGGGTCGATGAGTTCGACATGCACGAAGTCGCGGCCGCCGAAATGCATGCCCTGCTGGTGCTGGCACTCACCCCACAGCGAGACGGCGATGTCGCCGATCCCCATCGCCTCGGTGACCCGCGCACCCCAGGCGGCTTCCAGCCTGGCCCGCAGGGTCGGCTCACCGCCACCCGGTTCGCCGGCGACCAGTACCCGGCGCACCGACGCGGCCGGCAGATCGATGCCCCGCTCCCGCGCCCATTCGGCCAGATGCAGCGCATAGGACGGCGTCACCACGACGGTCGCGGGCTTGAGCAGCCGGATCGCGGTCATTAGCCGCTCGGTGTTGCCGGTACCGACCGGAATATGGCACATGCCGAGCCGATCGAAGGCCGCCAGCGCCGCGCCGGCCACGAAGGGACCAGCATTGTAGCTGGTGACAATGCCCTCGCCCGGTCGGATACCGGAAGCCGCGTAGCTGCGCGCCGAGATGGTCACCCAGTGGTCGAGATCCCCGCGAGTCAGCGGGATATAGCTCGGCGTTCCGGTCGTGCCGCTGGTGGAGAAAATGCGGGCGATATCCTCCATCCGGCAGGCGAGGTGAGTACCGATCGGTTCCGCGTCGCTGCGCGTGGCCCGGAGTTCGTCCTTTTCGGTGAACGGCAGGCACGCGATGTCGGCCAGACCGCCGACCGCCTCGGCAGCGGTGAATCCGGCTCCGGCCAGCTTGTCCCGGTAGAAGCGCGAGTGCTCGAACAGATAGCGGATCTGCCGGCGGTAGAACGTATCATCCTGGCGCTGCTGCTCCGCCGGGGTGCGCGACTCGATCTGCGGATCGTACATTACGTCTCCCGGTTCTCGCGCTCGTAGACGATCGCTGCTTCGGCCCTGGACGCCATGTAGAAACCGATCGGCTGCTCCTGCTCTTCCGCGAGATGGGCGAGCAGCCCGGCGGTACGGGCCAGCAGCGGAACGGCCTTGACCATGGCGACCGGGAACTCGAGATCGAGCAGCACGGCGGCGATCGCCATCGAGACGTTCATCGGCAGCGGCTTGCCCCAGGCTCGCTCCACGGCGGCGGGAAACCGGCGGGCGAGATCGACATGGGCTCCCGTGGCTCCGCGACTTTCGGCAAGTTCGAGAATCCGCTCGGTACGCGGGTCGACCGGTCGGTGCAGTGGATGGCCAAAGCCGGGCACCTTGCCGCCTTCGGTGTGAATTTTCCGCACGGTCTCGTCGATGACAGCGTCCGGATCATCGCCCCGCGCCACTCTGGTTTGCACCTCGGCCAAGAGACTACCGCAGAGTTCGGCGGTGCCGAGGACCACGGTACCGCAGCCGAGTATGCCGGCGGCCAGCGCTCCCTGGAGTGCATCGGGCGCGGCGGCATGGGTCATCCGCGCAACCTGGGCGGTGGGCGTCAGACCGTGTTCGGCAATCGCGATCAGCAGCAGATCGAGAAAGAACCGCTGGTCCGCCGTCGGCTCGCGGCCGGTGACCGAGAGAAAGAAGAACTCGGTGAAGGTGAGCCGTCCCATCAGATCCCGGCACAGATCCCGTCCCCGGACCTCGATGGAATCGGGTTCCGCCGTGCACAGCGAGGTCTTGGCGAGGCCGGGTTTGCCGATCAGCATATCAACTCCTTGGGAATTTTGTTCTATATTATTGTAGGACAATCTTGAAAGGCAATAGTGTTGTGGAAAATTCTTCCCTGGACTATCTTTAGTTCGCGCTGAAACGGGTCGATCATGAATGCCGCCAATCCAGAGATCCTGAAAACAACACGGCACCGCGGGTCCACCGTCGCCTTCGTCCTCAAGAACTTGCGGGACGGTATCCTGAACGGACGCTATGCGCCGGGGCAGCGGCTGATCGAAAGCGACCTGACCCGCGACCTGGGGGTGAGCCGCGGCCCGCTGCGCGAGGCGTTCCGGCGGCTTTCCGCCGAGGGGCTGATCGAAATCGTCCCGAATCGCGGCGCCCTGGTGCGCCGCCTGTCGTTTCGCGAAACGCTGGAACTGTTCGAGATTCGCACCGAGCTGGAAGCCCTGGCCGCGCGCCGTGCCGCGCAGAACATCGACACCGGCGATACCCGGACACGATTCGAGCAGGCGATCGCGCCGATCTGGCGGGATGATCCGCGGCTATCGGCGGTCGCCTACATCGAGGAGAACAAGGCGTTTCACCACGCCGTCGCGGAATCCAGCGGCAACCCGGAACTCGCGCTGCTCGGCCGGCAGATGCAGCTGCCGCTGATCATGTTTCACATCATGTTCCAGCTGAGCGGTAGCCATACCGCCGAGGTGCTGACCGCCTCGGTCAGCGAGCACCGGCGTATCGCACTGGCCATCCTGGACGGCGACGCGGCAACCGCGGAGGCGGAAATCCGCGCTCACCTGACGCGAGCGGTCCAGGTGACTCGGGACATGCCGCCGTCGATTTTTCGTCCTTGACCCCCCCTTCCCATCATGAGGGCGCTCAGGCCTTGGCGGCCTGCCAGGCATCGAGCTTCGCGCGGGCGCCGTTTTTGGTGTTGTCCGTGGCCTCGTCGTGCGCCCCGGTCCTGCAGGTCAACTCGATGACGTAGCCGTTCGGATCGCGGAAGTAGATGGAATGGATGAAGTGGTGATCGGAAACGCCGCGCACCTCCCTGCCCTGCGCCTTGCCTTTCTCCATCAGCGCCAGCATGTGGCCGCGTTCGACTTCCAGCGCGATGTGCAGATCGAAATCGTGCCACTCCTTGAACTCATAGGGCATGTCGGGCGCCTCGAAGAAGGCCAGGAAGCTGCCGTCGTCCATCACGAAGAAGGTGTGCAGATGGGCACATTGCCGTCCGGTCTTGGTCTCGCCGATCTCAAGCGTGGCGGCAAGAGGCAGCCCCAGAAAGTCCTCGTAGAACTTGCGGGTCTCCTCCGAATCGCGGCAGCGATACGCGTTGTGGTGCAGGCCTTTGATTCCGGTGGGAATACGCGCGGGATGCATGGTTGTGTCCTCCTCGGGGAACTCGCTACAGACGATTATCGATCTCATTGTATCGACAAAGCGGATCGACCGGGGTTCGATCAAGCGGATTGTCTCAATCGCGCAGCTCGCCCACCAGCTCGGCATACAATCCGCCCTCGGCCAGCAGTTCCTCGTGGCGCCCGCGTTCCACGATCAGACCGGCGTCCATCACCAGGATCTGGTCGGCGTGGCGCACGGTGCTGAGCCGGTGCGCAATTGCGATCACCGTCTTGTCGCGGTACAGTTTGGCCAGGGCGTCCTGGATCAGAACCTCGGTCAGCGAGTCGATGGCGCTGGTGGCCTCGTCCAGCACGATCAGATCGGTCTCCTCGACCACCGCCCGGGCCAGGGCGATGAGCTGCGCCTCACCAGCCGACAGACTGCCACCGGCGGCGGCCAGGGTGGCGTCCAGCCCGCCCGGCAGCTTGGCGGCGATGCGGTCGGCGTTGACATAGCGCGCCACCTGCTCGATCCGCTCCCGGCTCAGATCCGGCCGGTCCAGGCCGATGTTGAAGGCCAGCGTGCCCGGAAACAGGAACACGCTTTGATGCACCACGGCGATCATCCGCGCCAGCCGCTCGGCGGGTATCCGGTCGAGTTCCTCGCCGTTGAGTCGGATTGAACCGGTATAGCCGCCATAGGCACGGGTCAGCAGCCGGATCAGGGTGCTCTTGCCGGAACCGGTGGCGCCGACCACGGCCAGGGTCTGGCCGTGCTCCAGGCTGAACGAGATCCCCTTGAGCACTTCGGGTTCGTGCTCCCGGTAGCGGAAGCGTACCCTGTCGAACTCGAGACGGTCGAAGTGCCTTGCCGTGACCGGAGCGGACGGTGCCTCGGCGGGATCCGGCGGTTCCCGTACCAGGCCATCGATGTGTTGCAGGGCACCCATGGCCCGCTGCAACACGGCGATCTGCTGAGCGAATTCGCGCACCGGCACGAACAGCCGCTGGATGTATTCCATGAACGCCACCAGCACCCCCAGGGTCAGCAGTCCGGCCAGCAGTTCGCCCGCCGCATACC
This sequence comes from uncultured Candidatus Competibacteraceae bacterium, assembly GCA_964390235.1. Taxonomy (GTDB): domain Bacteria; phylum Pseudomonadota; class Gammaproteobacteria; order Competibacterales; family Competibacteraceae; genus CAYMHN01. The sequence continues at coordinate 6,383 of CAYMHN010000071.1, read as the reverse complement.
AGAGCAGCAGGGCCAAGGCCAGGGTGGTGATGCCCTCGACCAGGGAGAACAACAGCGCATCATAGGTATTGGCCGAGGTCTGGGCGTCCAGAAAAGCCCGGTTGCGGCGCTGGAACTGGCGGATGGCGGCCTGCTCGGCAGTGTAGAGCTGCAAGGTCTTGATGCCGCTGAGCACTTCCTGCAAGTAACCGGTGGCCTCGGACAAGGCTTGGCGGGAGCGAAAAAAACTGGCTCGGATGCGGCGCTGGAAGAACCCGACCAGCACGATCAGCACCGGAAACATCAGCAACAGCACCAGGGTCAGCCGCCAGTCGATGTAGAACATCATGGCCAGAAAGCCCAGGGTCTTGAGGGTATCCATGAGCAGACCCAGACTGCCGCTGGCCAGCCCCTCGCCCAGGGCCTCCATGTCGCTGGTGACCCGGGTCAGCACGGTACCGATAGGATGGTCGTCGAAGTAGCGGCGCGGCAGGCGCAGGGTGTGCCGGTAGACCTGCTGGCGCAGACCGGCGATCAGGTGTTGCCCGACCCGCTGCATATTGACCGCATAACCGGCATCGGCCAGATAGCCGATGATCACCGCCGTCGCCGCCACGCCGACCAACAGCAGCAGCGCGGGCAACACGCCGGCCAGCTCGCCGCTGCTGGCGGCCGGCACGATATAGTTGTCGATGGCCACCATGGTGAGAAACGGCACCAGCATTTCCGTGGCCGCCGCCACCGGCATCAACAGCAGGGCGATAAGCAATGGTCGCCGCTGGGCGCGCAGCAGCGGCAGCAGGATGCGTCCCAGAGGGCTATCGCGCAGCGCGTTTAGTCTACCACCCGACATGGCTTACAATGGGGTCTGGTTTTCTTCCACATGCCCACAGAGTACCGGAATCCATGCATCGATACTTGAAACCGGCCCTGGCCGGCATGATCGCCGTCCTCGCCTTTACCCAGACCCGGGCGGACCCGCTCGCGGACTATGTCAACACCATCGATCCCGAATACGACTACCAGATCGTCAGCAGAACCGAAACCTCGCCCGTGGGTGGTTTTATCGGCGATCTGCTGGGTGATCGGCTCAGCATCACCACCACCTATGTGCTGAACATGGTCTCGCAGCGCTGGCGCGACGAGACCGAGGTCGACCAGCCGGTCTGGGAACACGAGGTGGTGGTCAGCGTGCCGCGCTTACGCGATGGCAATACCGCCCTGCTGATCGTCTCCGGCAGCAGCAATCCGCCGAGTATGGATACCGAACTGAGTCGTGACATCGAGCTGGCGCTGAATGCCCTGGGGATCATCGGCGTGCTGGTCAAGCAGATCCCGAACCAGCCGCTGAGCTTCACCGACGAGGTCGACCGGCCGCGGCGCGAGGACGAGATCCTGGCCTACAGCATGGACAAGTATCTGCTGACCGAAGACCCGACCTGGCCGGTGCACGTGGCCATGACCAAGGCGGCGGTCCGGGCCATGGACACGGCCCAGGACCTGCTGCTGCGCGAGGAAGGCATCGCGATCGAAGACTTCATCGTGCTGGGCGGCTCCAAGCGCGGCTGGACCACCTGGCTGGCCGCCGCCGTCGATGACCGGATCAGAGGCATCATCCCGGCCTCCATCGACCTGCTGAATATCAACCGGCAGTTCCCCCACCACTGGGGAGCCTATGGCTTCTACGCCCCGGCGATACAGGACTACACCGATTTCGACATCGCCTGCCGGGTACGCGGCCGCGAAGGTCGCAAGCTGCTCGACATCATCGACCCTCATGCCTACCGCGACCGCTACGAAGGCCTGCCCAAACTGCTGCTGAACTCGACCGGCGACCAGTTCTTTCTACTGGACTCGTCGCAGTTCTACTACGACGAGTTACCTCTTCCCAAGGCCATGCGCTACAGCGTCAACACCGATCACAGCCAGGACGACAGCGTCATCCGCACCGCCCTGGACTGGATCGACGATGTGCGCGACGGTGACAGCGGCGACGGTGAGGCGCGTTATACCTGGCGTTTCGAGGAAGACGGCTCGATCCGGGTCGAGACCTTTCGGACCCCGGACCGGATCCGGCTCTGGCAGGCTTACAACCCGGACGCGCGCGACTTCCGGCTGGAGACCCTGGGCGCCGCCTGGACCGCCACCGATCTGGGACCGGCCCCGGACGGCAGCTACATCGCCTTCGTGGAACCGCCGGAGCAGGGCTGGAGCGCTTTTCTGGTCGAGGTCACTTATAACCCGTCCGGCTTCATCGAGCAGCAGCTGGGACTGGAACAGCGGCTGACCACCGATGTGCGGGTAGTGCCCGACACCCTGCCCTACGCCGACAGCTTCTGCGAGGACTGGCTGCGGCTGTTCAACGTTTCCACCCGCGGGCCGGTCGGCACCGGCGAGAATACCCTGCGCGCCGGCTTCATCGTGGACGGTCCGGCCGATAGCGGCAAGCGCTTCCTGGTCAAGGCGGAGGGGGCGATCCTGAATCGCGATGATGTCGTCGCCGATCCCTATGTGCGGGTCTACGATCTGCACACCGGGGTCGAGGTCGCCTTCAACGACAACTGGATCGACAGCCCGGATGTCGAGGCCATCGCCGAGTATGCGCCACCGGCCAGCGAGCTGGAGGCCGCGCTGCTGGTCGAGCTGCCCCCCGGCGCCTATATTGCCGAAATGGGCGGTAATGACGGTGGCACCGGACTGGGGCTGGTGGCGGTGACCGAGTTCGATCAGTCGCAGCGCGACCCCGGTTTGATCAATATCTCCACCCGCGGCCAGGTCGGCACCGGCGAGAACACGCTGCGCACCGGTTTCATCATCGACGGCGGGGCCGGTAGCCGGCGGCTGCTGATCAAGGGCGAGGGACCGATACTCGGCCTGCCCGGGGTGCTGGCCGACCCGCGCTTGCGGTTGAGCAATTTCTTCACCGGCGAGGTCATCGAGACCAACGACAACTGGCGCGACCATCCCAGTGCCGCCGAGGTCGAGGCGCTGGCACCGCCGGCCAGCGACCGGGAAGCCGCTTTCGTCATCGAACTGCCGCCCGGGGTCTACATCGCCGAACTCAGCGGAGTGGATGGCGGAACCGGGCTGGGTTTGGTGGCGGTCACCGAGACCTCGGCTTTCGAACCCTGAACCTTGTCATCAGGCGGCGTCCCCCATGGGGGGCACCGCCGGCAGCCAGACCGTGAAGCGGCTGCCGCGGCCCGGTTCGCTGTCCACTTCGATGCGCCCGCCATGCCGGTCGACCACGGTCTTGACGAAGGCCAGACCCAGACCGACACCGCGGGTTTCCGGATCGATATCCAGCCGTACAAAACGCTGAAACAACCGCGAGCGATCCTGGTCCGCGATTCCCCGGCCGGTATCCAGCACCCAGCAATAGACGCCATCGATATCCGAGCGTAGTCCCAGCGCCACTTCCGCGCCCGGCGGACTGTACTTGATCGCGTTATCGAGCAGGTTGACCAGCACCCGTTCCAGCAGCGCGCCCTCACCGCGTACCCAGACCGACTCATGGGGGATACGCTGGGACAGGCGAATACTCCGCGCCTCGGCCTGCGGCCGCACCAGTTCCACGGCGCTCTCGGCCACGAATACCAGATCGACCGCGGTCAGGGCCGCGCGATCCAACTGCTCGGCCCGGGCCAGTTGCACGAAACTGTCGGCCAGATCCAGCGTCCGGTGCGCGGCCTGACGAATTCTCGCCAGTAGCCTCGGATCGGTCTGCGGACGCTGTTCGGCGATCTGCGTGAGGGCGATGATCGAGGCCAACGGCGAGCGCAGGTCATGGGAGAGAAAGCCCAGCACTTCCTGCCGTTCCCGCTCGCCGGCCTTGAGTGGCGAGATATCCGCCAGAGTGATAATCACGCCCCGGATCTGATGCTCACGGTCGGTGAAGGGACCGAGCTGTACCAGAAAATCGCGCAATTCGGCATCGCGGGTTTCGAACTGCTGGCCGGCCTCGGTCCGCAGCACCTGTTGCAGCCGCTCCGGCCAATCCGCCCCTTCGGTCGGCGTGAGGGCGCGCAGCAGCGGCAATACCGACTGCCCCGTCAGGTCGATGTCAGCTGCCCGGCCAATATAGGTCAAGGCCTGCGGATTGACCATCACCATCAGGCAATGCTCGTCGCATACGATCACCCCTTCGGTCATCTGGGCCAGACTGTCGGTAATGAAGCGGCGCATGCTGCGCAAACGTGTGGTCGCCGCCCGGACCTGCGCGATACGGACCTGGACCAGTTCCACGGGTGACAGGGAACGAGCCATGCGCGACAGCACCGGGCGGTCCCAGGGCGGTACCACGCCCGGCTCGGCGTCCAGCCGTAGCAGTTCCTGGTTGAGAAAGCGCACGGCGGCTTCCAGCCGGTAGCCGCTCCACAGCAGATAGCTGAGCAGCAGGCTGACCATCAGGGCGGTCGGCATCAGCCACAGCCGCTGCCAGTGCAGCAACAGCAAGCTGGCCCACAGGATGGCGAATATCAGCAGCAGGGTCAGCAGCAGGTTCCAGCGCGGGGCGGTGCGCGCATAGACCAGCAGCAGCAGGCCGATCAGACCGATGTTCAGACCCAGGCGAACCGGCAATGCGATCGGCGCGATGGCCGCCTGACGCAGCAGGGTGTCGAGCACATTGGCGACGATTTCCACCCCCGGCATGAGCTGGGCCTCGGCGGACATCGGGGTCGGCAGATCGTCGATCGCGGCCACGGTCACGCCGATCAGCACCAGCTTGTCGCGCAGCCGCTCGGCCGGCACCCGACCACTGAGCAGATCGGCGTAACCGACCCGGGGATAGCTGCCCGGCGGACCGGCGAACGACAGCCAGATCTGATGGTCGCGCACCCAGTTGTAGGGAGAGCCCTCTGACGCCTCGGGATTGCGCAGACCCGGCACCTGCCGCCATTCCTCGGGCTGGATCAGCCGCAGCAGGGCCAGCGCCAGATGCGGCCAGTGCGGTGCGCCGAGACCGGCCTGCAGATAGACGCTGCGGGCCATGCCGTCGCGATCCAGATCGATGTCCACATGGCCCAATGCCGCCGCGACCTCGCTCAGCTCCGGCAAGGGCAGGGTTTCCATCAGCTGGCCCCCCGTCCCCTGCTGCTCGGCCACCACCGGCAATACCACCCGACCATGGGCGGCCAGTGCTCTGACCAGGGCTTGATCCCCTTCCGGATCGGTCATGTCGGGCTCGGCCAGTATCAGATCCAGAACCACGGCTCGGACCCCGGCGGCATCCAGCAGCCGCAGCAGTTCGGCATGCTGGCGGCGCGGCCAGGGCCAGCGCCCCAACTCGATCAGGCTGCGCTCGTCGATGCTGACGATGACGATGTCCGGGTGTGGCGCATGGGCGATCCGCCGCAGCTGCCAGTCGTAGACCACCCGGTCCCAGGTCCACAGCCAGTCGCTGGCGGTCAACCAGGCCGTGACGCCCAGGCAGATCAGGACGATCAGCGCACCCGGCTTGATTCGACCATGCCAGGGTCTGCTCACAACAACAGCAGCAGCCCGATAATGCCGAACAGGATGAACGGCCGGTAATCTTCGATCGGCAGCATGATGCGTTGCGTGGTACTGAACGGCCCTTGCACGCCATCACTGCCGATGACGGCATAGCGCATGTGGTAGTAATTTCCGCCGGGCGGTTTATCCAGCGTGATGCGCGGCTGGTCCAGTTCCCGGTCGACCAGCGGTTCGCTGAACTCGCGATCTCGCGCCAGCTGGAACCGGTAGCGCTCGCCCTCCAGTCCGGCCGGCCACTGGAAAGTGATTTCGACCTCGCCCAGCTCGGGAGCTTCGGGTTCGGGCGTCGGACGCAGGGCGAAGGCCAGGGCGTCGCTGAACGGCCCGCGCCGACCGCTGGCATGGGTGGCCAACCGCCAATGGTAATCGCCGGGCGGCAGCGAGTCCGGGGTAAAGCTGGTGCCCCCGTGATCGGGCAGATCGATGACCAAGCGATCGAAATCCGTATCGGCGGACAGATGGAAGTGGTAGCTGTCGGCGCCTTCCACGGCCGACCAGCTGAACGCGGGCAGTTCGGTACGCACCACCTGATCGGCCGTGGGGGCAATGCGAAACGGTGGTTCGGGCCGTGCCGCGATCACCAGCCGGCTGACCGCGTCGCGGCCTTCCAGACCCAGATCGTCGATGCCCCGCAGGCGCAGCCAGTATTCGCCATCGGCCAGATCGGGCAGGCGCAACTGACTGCTCTCGGTCACCGCATCGATCAGCAAGGACTCGAAGCGGGCGTCCCGGTCGAGTTGCACCCGATAGCCCGCGGCGCCTGGCAGATCGGCCCAATCCAGACTCAGCGGCAGGCGTTCCAGCGGCTGCCGCACGCTGCCCGTATCGGGCGGGGGCAACAGCGCGCGCGGCGGGTCGGCCAGGTCGCTCGCCTGCGGCCCGATGCG
>CAYMHN010000070.1:8089-10436 GCA_964390235.1 uncultured Candidatus Competibacteraceae bacterium | reverse complement strand
CACCCCCGAAGCCACCCCCGAAGCCACCCCCGAAGTCACCCCCGAGGTCACCCCCGAGGTCACCCCCGAGGTCACCCCCGAGGTCCTGAAAATGCTTGCTACGATGCGAGGGGAAATGACGCGGGGCGAAATCATGGCAAGCCTTGGCCTGAAAGACGAGAAGCATTTCCGCGAGCATTATCAACAGGCAGGTATTGCGCTTGGCGTAATCGAAATGACCATTCCCGACAAGCCCACCAGCAGCCGGCAGAAATACCGGCTCACCGCCAAGGGACGAACCATCCTGGAGCAGCAGCGATGAAGCAGGATTCACTGTTCAAGTCGACCCTGGTCCCCGCCAAACCGGGATCGGGCAAGCTGTTCGAAGAGGAAATCGTCTGGGACGAAGGCCCGGTGACTTGTCTCAGCATGACTTTCGAAAACGATGAGGCCCGCCGCGCCCACTTCACCGAGGAACTGCGCCAGAAGCTGCAGGACCCGGAGTTCCGCAAGATCGAAGGCTTTCCCATCGGCAGCGACGAGGACATCCTGAACCTGAGCGATCCGCCGTATTACACCGCTTGCCCGAACCCGTGGATCGCCGACTTCATCGCCGAATGGGAGGCCCAGAAAGCTGAGCAGCCTGAAGGCTATCACTATCACCGTGAGCCATTTGCGGCCGATGTGAGCGAGGGGAAAAACGACCCGATTTACAACGCGCACTCCTACCACACCAAGGTACCGCACAAGGCCATCATGCGTTACGTCCTCCATTACACGCAGCCGGGGGATATCGTGTTCGACGGCTTCTGCGGAACCGGTATGACCGGTGTAGCGGCGCAGATGTGTGGCGACCGCGAAGTGGTCATGTCTCTCGGCTACCAGGTGAAGCCGGACGGAACCATTTTGCAGGAAGAGGCGGATGAAGATGGCAAAAAGGTTTGGCGACCGTTTTCAAAACTAGGCGTCCGCAGAGCGATTCTCAATGATCTGTCTCCAGCAGCAACGTTCATCTCGTACAACTACAACACGCCTGTAAATCCATCTTCTTTCGAACGCGAAGCCTACCGGATATTGAAAGAAGTCGAAAAAGAATGCGGTTGGATGTATGAAACAAGGCATTCGGATGGACGAATCGGGACAATAAATTACACCGTTTGGTCAGATTTTTTTGTCTGTAATGAATGTGCTGGTGAGGTCGTTTATTGGGACGAAGCCGTCGATGAGCAAAATGGCAAGGTCCATGACAGCTTTCCTTGTCCTCACTGTAATGCCGAGTTAACCAAAAGACGTATCGAGCGGGCTTGGGTAAATAAGTACGATGTTGCTATTGGAGAAACGATTAAACAAGCCAAGCAAGTTCCAGTGCAGATCAATTACTCTGTCGCTGGTGTTTCTGGCCGTTTTGAAAAAAAACCTGACGAAGGTGATCTTGCCTTAATAGCTAAAATTGAGAATGAGGACATTCCATACTGGCATCCATCTTTACGCATGATCTGGGGACGCGAAACGCGAAGAAATGATCCCATCGGCATTACGCATGTTCATCACTTTTACACAAAGCGTAATTTGCGTGTGCTCGCAACACTCCGGCATATCCTTTCGACCTCAGAGATGGAAAGCCAGTTGCTTTGCCTCGTGGGTGACCAACTCCCAAGAGCAAGCAAAATGCACAAAATCGCTGTCAGCCGCCTTAATACTAATCTCTCTAAAACAGCAGGCGTTCTTGCGGGAACTTTGTATATACCGTCCAACCAAATTGAGTACTGCCTGATCGCGATGATCGGATTCAGAATCAAAGACGTTTCCTCGTATTTGAGCAAAAGAGACGGTAAAACCAAGCAGATTGTTTTTACGTCATCATCAGAGAAGATGCTGATGCCAGACAATTCTCTGGACTATTTTTTCTTCGATCCACCATTTGGGGCAAACATCAATTATTCTGAGCTTAATTCACTCTGGGAGGTTTGGTTAAAGGTATTAACAAACAATAAGCCTGAGGCTGTGGAAAATAGCTCCCAAGGTAAAAGTTTGAATGAGTATCGCCAGTTGATGGCGGCTTGTTTTGAGGAGGCATATCGATTACTTAAGCCGGGTCGCTGGCTTACTGTTGAATTTTCTAATACCAATGCATCCGTATGGAACAGCATCCAAACCGCTCTGACTGAAGTTGGTTTCATTGTAGCGAATGTCTCGGCTCTAGATAAAAAACAAGGCAGCTTTAAGGCAGTAACCACGCCTACAGCAGTCAAGCAAGACCTTGTCATCTCAGCATACAAACCCAATGGCGGTTTTGAAGAGCGTTTCCAAAGGGAAGCGCAAACCGAAGAAGGTGGTCGATGACCTCATTCGCGAACGGCGGCGTGAG
>CAYMHN010000070.1:0-8079 GCA_964390235.1 uncultured Candidatus Competibacteraceae bacterium | reverse complement strand
TGTCCGCACGCACTTGCAGTATCTACCCGTCACCAAACGACAGGGCATTTTGCTGCTAATGGTGCCCGAGCGCGACCCACGCATCCTATTCGACCAGATGATCGCGTTCTATGTCCGCAAGGGCTACCCGGTGCCGATCTCCAGCCAGGAATTTCAGAACGGACTATCGCAACGCTTCATTGAGCGTGACGGCATGTATTTCCTGCCGGATCAGGTGGCCGAATACGACCGCAAGAAGATGACCTCTGGTGCCCCACAGCAGCTTTCGATGTTCGTTTCCGACGAAGCATCCGCCATCCAGTGGCTCCGCCAGCTCATCAAGGAAAAGCCGCAGACCTTCTCCGACATCAATCCGCAGTTCATGCAGCAGCTCGGCGGCTGGAGCAAGAATGAGGCCCAGCTCGACCTGCGCGAACTGCTGAACCAGAACTTCCTCTGCTACGACGGCAAAGGCCCTGTGCCCGAGCAAATTCACGCCTACCTCTCCACCAACTGGAAAGAGCTGCGCAACCTGCCCAAGGATGATCCGGCGCTGGTGACCAAAGCTCGTGACCGCTGGTACCTGCCCGATCCCAACAAGGCGGGCGACCTGGAGAAACTCCGTGAACGGGCGTTGCTCAAGGAGTTCGAGGAATACAAGCAGGTCAAGAAGAAGCTCAAGGTCTTCCGCCTGGAAGCTGTCCGCGCCGGATTCAAGAAAGCCTGGCAGGAGCGCGACTACGCCGTCATCGTCGCCGTGGCCGACAAGATCCCCAACAACGTCCTGGAAGAAGATCCCAAGCTGCTCATGTGGTACGACCAGGCGGTTACAAGAATGGGTGATTAGGAACCACGAATGGACACGAATGAACACGAATTATTTTTGAAAGACGAATTTTTCAGATTGTTGGCTGCGCTATGGAAGTGCTCAACACCCTGGGGCACGGCTTGCTGGAAAAACCTTACGAGAATGCGCTGGTTATCGAGTTCGGTTTGCGAAACATCCCGTTTCAGCAACAACCTCGTTTCGATGTGATCTACAAGACGGTGAAGGTCGGGGAATATATTCCCGATCTGATCGTTTTCGACCGGATCGTCGTAGATACCAAGACCATCGATAGGATTACCAATACCGAGCGCGGACAGATACTGAACTATCTGAAGATCACCCGCCTGCCGGTGGGCGTGATCCTCAACTTCAAGAAACCGAGACTCGAATGGCTGCGGCTGGTTTCATGAATTCATTCGTGTCTATTCGTGTTCATTCGTGGTTCCACCAAATAGCCACCTCCCGTCAAGATGTCGCACCTCATGCGCTACGATGAGCAGATCGTCGCCGATGCCACCAGTGAGGCCCTGGAACCCGCCTTGTGGAATCGCTTCAGAACCCCGCTCTCGCCGCGCGACGACCGCGAGTTCCTGCTCAAGCTGAAGTTGCTGGCGGAAGACGACGATGGCGTGATCCGCCCGACCGTGAGCGGTATCCTGATGGCCAGTGCCGACCCGACGATCTACCTGCCCAATGCCTTCATCCAGGCCGTCTGCTACCGGGGCACGCAACGCAATGCCGCCTATCAGCTCGACGCCAAGGACATCACCGGGCCGCTGGACGAGCAGATCCGCGATGCCTGCCGCTTCGTCGAGCGCAACATGCGGGTATACGCCACCAAACGCCCCAACCGCATCGAGACGCCGCAATTCTCCATGAACGCGGTGTTCGAGGCGGTGACCAATGCGGTGGCTCACCGGGACTACTCCGTGTACGGTTCCAAGATTCGCCTGCACCTGTTCAGTGACCGGCTGGATCTGTTCTCCCCCGGCGGCATCGTCAACACGCTGACCCTCGACAGCCTTTCCGAACGCCAGGCGGCGCGTAACGAACTGCTGTCCTCGCTGCTGGCCCGCTGTCCGCTCAACGTGAACGCACCGGGTTCGGTGCGCAATTACATCATGGACAAACGGGGCGAAGGCGTGCCGATCATTCTGACCGAGAGCGAGCAACTGTCCGGCCAGCGCCCGGAATACCGGCTGATCGACGATGCCGAACTGTTGCTGATCATCTACGCAGCCCGCCCCCCTCATGGAGCAGACCGATGATGCCCATAGGCGAAACCGGCATGATCTGCTATGGTCCGATTCCAAAATACTGACAGCCCGGGCTACAGGCTGACGAGGTTCACCATGGCACTCACCGATACCGGCCCATCCCCCGCCAGCTACGAGCGGGATTACTATGCCTGGACCCTGGAGCAGGCCGCTCGTCTGCGGACGGGGCAGTTCGGCTTGCTGGATCGGGAGAATCTGGCCGAGGAAATCGAAAGCATGGGGATCAGCCAGCGCAACGAACTCAAGAACCGTCTCCGCGTGCTGCTGGTGCACCTGCTGAAGTGGCAGTTCCAGCCCTCACAGCGTTCCAGCGGTTGGGCGGGAACGATCAGCGAACAGCGCGACCGGCTGGAACTGCTGCTGGACGGTAGCCCGTCCCTGGGCCGGATGCTGCCGGATGCCCTGGACTATGCGTACCCGAAAGCCGTTCGTACCGCCGGTCTGGAAACCGGTTTGCCAGCAACTCATTTTCCCGCGACGTGTCCCTACCCGATCGAGCAGATCCCGAGCGAGGATTACTGGCCGGATTGAAGCTATTCAGTACCATCCGGAGGCATGGGCAAGATCTTCGCCCCCCGCTGTTCAAGGATTCCGTGGATGACTGACTGGCGCGACGCCATCCTCAACGAGTTCGTGCCCAGGGTCAGCAAGCTGACCCTGGTCGCCGATCCGGACGCACTACTGACCGAGGAACGGCTGGCGCTGGCACTGCGCGAACGCGGCTTCGATCTGATCGAGTTCAACGATTCGATCGAGTTTCGCTATGCTTACGAATCGAACTACCGTTCACTTTGGGACCTTGGTGAATCCACCGGCTTGGTGGTCGTGCTGCGCCTGCCGAACACGGCGCTGGACGCCCTGCCGTATGATCTGCTTCGAGCTGGCAGGAAACTGGCTTTTTCCCTGAGCGAACTGTTCCCCCATCTGAGCTATCCGGTCGTCGAGCAGCTGGACCGCAGCCTGCTGGATGCCCTGTATCAAGCCTGCCAACCCGCCGAGCGTCTGGGCGACAATGCGACCCGTGATTTCATCCTCCGGCACGGGTTCGGCATCGTGGCCGAACTGATCGCCAGCGATGTGGATCTGCTGCGGGCGCTGCTGCGGCTGCACTACGCTAAGACCCGCATGCCACGAATCTTGGCGGATCGGCTCGTGCAGGTGCTTGGTGGCGGAAGAAAGGTTTTCAAAAACTGGCCACTGGCCGAGATCGTCCCGGACGAGGCGGCCTTCTTTGCCTTCCTACAGGAGCGCTGGCCGGTATTCCTCGCCGGATTTGGCGCCGGCGAGGGAGAGCAGTCACCGGCAGAGGCTCTGCGCTATCCGGGCCCCGAGCGTTTACCCTTCTATCACCATGACATCCGGGTCTACATCGATAATCTGTTCGTCGAAGGGAAGCTGGCCCCGGTGCGGCGACCCAGCGGCGTCGTAGCGGCCGAGTCCTGGTTGCAAAGCGGTCTGGTCAACGCGGAAAACGATTCCGGCGTGCGCGCCGACCGGCTGTTCAAACGGATCGAGAATCAGCTTCCGACGGCGGAATTCCGCCATACGGACTGGATCGCGTTCGCACTGAAATGGGCCGAGCTGTCCGCCCTGGTGCATCGCGGTGCCGAGACAGCGGACAAGAACCATCGCCTGAGGCACCTCGGCGAGACACTGAATGCCACCTTCGCCCAGTGGCTGCTTGCCCACTACGCCGGTCTGATCAACCTGCCGCCGACCAAGCCGGCAATGGTGCACCACCTGCCACGTCACTTGGCGCGGGAACTGGAAGAGGGCAGGAACAGAGGCGTCGCGCTACTGGTCATCGATGGCCTGGCGCTGGATCAGTGGGTCACCCTGCGGCCGATCCTCCAGGAGCAGGATCGGCGCCTGATCCTGCGCGAATCGGCGACCTTCGCCTGGATTCCGACCCTGACCTCGGTCTCCCGGCAGGCCATTTTTTCCGGCAAACCGCCGCTGTATTTCCCGACCTCGATCCACTCGACCCATAACGAGGGCAAGCTCTGGACCCGGTTCTGGGAGAGCACCGGCCTGTCCCGTCCCGACATCGCCTATCAGCGCGGCCTGGGAGACGGCGATCCGGTCCGAGCGCTGGACGCCGTTCTGCACCCCGGCAAGACCCGAGTCGTCGGTCTGGTGGTGGACAAGGTCGACAAGATCATGCACGGCATGCAACTGGGTGCGGCCGGGATGCACAACCAGATCGAACAATGGGGTCGGGGCGGTTTTCTCGGCGCTCTGATCAGCCATCTGCTCGATCATGGCTATTCGCTCTGGCTGACGGCCGACCATGGCAATATCGAGTGCCGTGGCAAGGGTCGCCCCGCGGAAGGTGTCATCGCCGAAACCCGCGGTGAGCGGGTCCGGGTCTACCCGACGCCGGAGCTGCGGGCACGGGTGGCCAGTCAATTCCCCTTCGCCTTCGAGTGGTCGCCAGTCGGGCTCCCACCGGATTATTTTCCGCTGCTGGCCGGCGGCTCGGCCGCGTTTATCAACCCGGACGAGATCATCGTCGGCCATGGTGGCATTGCCATCGAGGAGGTCATCGTGCCCTTGGTGAAACTCGAAAGAAGAACGTGCTGATGGTCAACCGACACGAAGCCATCGGGATCAAGCAGACGCTGCGCTACGAGTGGCTGCAAAAGACCGCCGATCTGCTACTGGCCGGACTGGACGCCAGAACGGCGCGGCGGGAGTTGCACGCATTCCTGTCGGCGCGCAGCGGCGACGGTGCGGAGGGAGAGCGTAGCGACGGAACCCGCACTTTCGCCGTCAACAATCTGATGACCATCTGGGTTAACCCGCCTGCTGAGTTGATGGCGTTTCGGAATGCGGCCCTGACCCAGCTCCGCGAACAGCCCGCCACGGGATCGGCGGTTCACTGGGCCATGGTGTCGGCGGTCTATCCGTTCTGGTTCAATGCGGCGCGCCAGGCCGGTCGCCTGCTCAGCTTGCAGGGCCAGGTCACCCAGGCACAGATCGTCAACCGCCTCAGAGAGCGCTACGGGGACCGGCAGACCGTCAGTCGCTATGGCCGGTTCGTGATCCGCTCCTTCGTGGCCTGGGGCGTTCTCGAGGATTCCGCACCCAAGGGCTGTTACCTGAAAGCCGCGCCGATGATTGTGGACGACCCGAACCCGGCCATCCTGATGCTGGAAGCGGCCCTGCATGCGCTGCCTGAAGGCAGGGGAACTTTGGCGCCGCTACTGAATAGTCCCGCTTTTTTCCCGTTCCGACTCCCGGTGCTGAGCGGTGACTTCATCACCCGCCACACCGACCGCATCGAGGTGATCCGCTACGGGCCGGATGATGAGCTGTTGAAGCTGGTGGCGGGAAAACCTGAAGGCGACAGCAGGCAGTAGTCGCCCTGTAGACCTAGGCTGTCACCATACTAGTCGATCACCGTAAATGGTGCCGGGCCGATGTCCGTAACCACAACATAATCGCCCCAGCGCGCACGGGAGTTCATCTCCGGGATGCGGAACAGGGCGAGGCAGATATCAACGGTATCGGCTTCCGTAGGCCACTGCTCGCACAGACTGTCGCCCTGAATCCGGCCGATGCCAGCGGCTTCCTCCGGCAGACCCGCATGGAGCGCATAGCCGGAGTGCTCCACCCTGCCATCCGCACTGCGGCGTTGTCGCCAGGCGGACTCCGACAGCCAGAAATCGGAACCGCCGATCTCACGACCGAACAGCAACTCGCGGATTTCCGTTCCACTCAAGCGGTTCAAGCGGTCCAGTGGCAGGTAGCCACCTACACTGCCGCTTGCTCCGGCGACGGTAAAACCCGCGGCCAGGCGTGCCAGCACGTCGCGCTCGGCAAATGGAAAACTGAACACCGACCAAGCGAGATCGATCCTCTGCCAGGTATGAAAGCGCGGATTCGCGAACGGGTCGGTGCGTGCGGACCAGGCCAAGGTGGGCCGATTCAGCAGCCCTTCGCTGAACAGCGTAAAGGCGACCCGGGCCTGCTCAATGGAGCCGAGTTCGCCGTGGGCCGCGGCGAGCAGGCCGGCAAAGTCCGCCTTGCGCGCCGGAGCGAGTTCCATCGCCCGTTGCACCTGCTCGACCGTCGCCAGCGGATTGCCCAGCGCGAACTCGGCCAGCCCGAGCAGGTAGAACGGATGGCCGAGCTGCGTCGGGTTCTGCCGCATCGCTTTGCGGGCGAACTCGATTCCCTCCCGGGGCCGCCCGACGTAGATCAGCGCCTCGGCCATCGCTTCCAGCGCCTCGGCGTCGTTCGGACCGAGGGCGAGGGCTTGCTCCGCTGCCGCTATCGCCTGCTCATGCAGGTGCTTGCGCAGCGCGAGCCAGGAGCGCAGCACGTGGTAGTCCGCGTCCGGCTGCGCCGCGCCCCGAGCCATGAGCTGGCGGGCCTTGGCATAGCCTTGGGTCCAGTAGATTTCCAGCCGGTCCGCGTATGCGTGTTCGCCGACCACGGCCCGGGCATAGACCTTGGCCAAGGCGGTGTAGACTCGGGCATAGTGCGGATCGAATCCGATTGCCCGCTCGAAATGTGCCGCCGCGCGCGCATTGTCTTCCGGGTTACCCCGGTGGTAGGCCGCAAGACCCAGCAGATAGGCATCGTAGGCTGCAATATTCTCGGTCCCTCTTCGACCGATCCGGAGCCCCTCCTCCGGTACCATCTGCAGCGCGAGCGCCTCGACGATCCTGGTCGTGATCCGATCCTGCAAACCGAAAACGTCGGTTAGCGAGCCGTCGAAGCGCTCCGTCCAGAGATGATCGCCGCGCGCCGCCTCGATCAACTGCACGTTGATACGCACCTGCTCGCCAGCGCGGCGCACACTGCCTTCCAGCACGTAGTGGACACCCAGTTCCTCGGCGACTTCATGAACCGTCGCGGTTCGGCCCTTGTAGGCAACAGCGGAGTTGCGCGAAATGACGAAGATGGCGGGGATCTTGGCCAGATCGGTGATCAGATCCTCCGTGATGCCGTCGACGAAATACGCCTGCGCCGGATCGTCGGTGAGGTTGGCGAACGGCAATACGACGATGGACGGTTTGTCCGGCAGTGGGTACGCCATGCGCTCCGGCAGCGCTGGCGGCTCCCACGCCCTCCAGGGTTGTATCCAGAGCACGCCCACCCCCAGCAGCATACCGAGAAGCGCGATCGCCGGCCATCGCCACACAGGCCATGGCCTTGTGATCGCGGTCACTGCGTTTTCCGCAACGATCGCCGGCAACGAAACCGCCGACCGTTGCCGGATCACCTCGTTGCGCAATTGCGCCGTTTCCGCTTCCGGTTCGACATCGAGTTCACGCCGGAGCGTCTCGGCACAGATTTCGTACTGGCGCAACGCCAACCCCGGCTGACCCTGCATCGCGTAACCGCGGATCAGCGCCCGATGTGCCGCCTCCTGGAACGGATCGAGCTTGAGCAGCTGCCGCGCGGTGGCGATCATGGACTCGCACGAACCGCCCTGCGCCTGGTAACCGGCCAGCAATCGCGTCAGGGCGCCGACTGCGAGCGACCGCAAGCGCTCCCGTTCGAATCCGAGCCACTCCTCGAAGACCGGGTCGTGGACCGAGAGTCCAGCGAGCAGTTCGCCGCGGTAGAGGTCTCGCGCGCGTTCGAGATCCGCCACAGCGTCCGCCGCGGCAGCATCCACTGCGGCCAACCGTTCGAAGTTCAGCACATCGATATCGGCGGCACCGCTCCTGAACATCAGGCTGTCGTTGTCGATGGCGAGGTGTACCGATGCGGCATCGCCCAGTCCCTTGCGCAGCGCGGTCACCGCCTGGCTCAGGGAATTGTGAGCCTGGTGATCCCCGCGCTCGCCCCACAGCAGCGCCGCCAGCGCTGCACGCGGCTGTGCCCGATCCGGATGCAGTGCGAGGTAGGCGAGCAGTGCCCGCGTCTTGCGGGCTGCCAGAGCGACATCGCCACCAGGCGACAAGCGGACCTGGAAGCCTCCGAGCAGTGACAGTTCGAGCACGATTCCGTCCAGGACACCGAAAAAACGGGTCGGTG
>CAYMHN010000069.1:0-10496 GCA_964390235.1 uncultured Candidatus Competibacteraceae bacterium | reverse complement strand
TAGATGCTGGCGCCGTCGTAGCGATCGACCAGATAGATCAGCGAGCCGCCGATGCCCTTGATCGCCGGGATGTTCAGCTCCATCGGTCCGGCGCCGGACTCGACCGGCTCGGCTCCCTTGGCCACCAGTTCCCGGAACGCGCGGGCGGCGTCCTTGACCCGGAAGGCGATGGCGTTGGCACTGGGGCCGTGGATCTCGGTGAACTGCTCGGCCTGGCTGGCGGGTTCGGCGTTGAGGATGAAATTGACCCCGCCCTGGCGGTACAGGGTGACGTTCTTGCTGCGGTGACGGGCGATGGCGACAAAGCCCAGGCGCTCGAACAGCGCGGCCAGTTCGGCCGGGTTTTTGGCGCTGTACTCGACGAACTCGAAGCCGTCGGTGCCCAGCGGGTTGTCCCACGAATCGCGGGTGGTGAAGGTGTCGGTCATGGCATGCTCCAGTGGTGTTGGCGACGGGGAATAATGTAGCGCGTGGGCCGCGCAGGGTGCTTGCGATTCACACCTGATTTCGGATAATAAATGTTATAAACACGCGTCAAATACTCTAAACTTGCAAGAATGTTGCACGATCTCGATTCCATCGATCTGCGGCTGCTAGCCGCCTTGCAGGACAATGCCCGGCTCAGTCATGTGGAACTGGCCGAGCAGGTGTATCTGTCGGCCTCGCAGTGCCAGCGCCGATTGAAGAAGCTGGAGCAGCAGGGTGTGATTCGCTGCTATGCCGCCTTGCTGGACCGCGACAAGCTGGGTCTGGGGGTGATGGCTTTCGTCAATGTGACGCTGGAGAAACACGGCGAGAATCCGGCCCGCGATTTCCGTCAGGTTATCGCCCACGAGGAAGCGATACTGGAATGCTGGTCGGTGTCCGGCGACGCCGACTATCTGCTGCGGGTGGTGGCCCGTGATCTGAAGGGGTTTTCCGACTTTCTGATGTACCGCCTGCTGCGCATGCCCATGGTGGCCAATGTGCGCTCCAGCATCCTGCTGGAACCCATCAAGTACACCACGGCCCTGCCGTTGCGGCTGAAGTGAATCAGTCGCGAAACCGAATCAGGCCCAGCGCGCTGGCACACAAGGCCAGTCCCACGGCCGCGCTGGTGTAGGCCATGGGATACAGGGTGCCGTCGTAGCTCGCGCCGATCCAGCTGCCGACCAGGAAAGCCGCGGCCATCATGCCGAATCCCAGCAGACCGGCGGCCGAGCCGGCCTGCCGGGGGAAGGGCGCCACGGCCCCGGCCTGGCCGCAGGGGAAATTGATGCCGTGGGCGAACATGGTGAGGAACTGGCAGGCGACCACCGTCGCCCAGTGGTGCAGGCCGAATGTGATCAGCAGGGCGAACAGCACCCCGGCGCCGGCCGAGCAGGCCGCGCCTACCAACAGCGTCCGCGACATGCCCAGTGCCTGGAGCAGCCGCCGACAGACCAGGGTTCCTACCAGATAGCCCATGACTCCGAACGCCCAGGCGTAGCCGAAGTATTCGGTGGGTACTTGCAACACGTCGATCAGGGCGAATGCCACCCCCGAGATGAACACGAAGATCGAACCATAGGACAGCGCGCCCGGCAGGGCATAAGCCCAGAACCCGGGAGTGCGGGCGATCATGGCATAGGTGCGCAGCAGACGCGCGGGTTGCAGGGCTTGCGGATCCGGGTGCCGGTTGGTTTCGCTCAGCTTGCGCCAGACCGCGAGAGTGAGCAGCACGCCCAGGGTGGTGAACAGCACGAAAGCGGCCCGCCAGCCGAACACGACCTGTAGATAACCGCCGATCAACGGCCCCAGCAGCGGGGCGAAGGCCAGCAGACTGCTGGCCTTGGCGATGACATGGGTGCCTTCGAGCGGCGGATAGGCATCGCGGATCACGGCCCGGGCGATCACCACGGCGGTGCAGCAGCCCACGGCCTGGCCAAAGCGGGCGACGATCAGCTGGGCAATGGTATCGGCGAAAGCGCAGGCCAGGCTGGCGACCACATACACGGCCAGACCGGCGAGTAGCACCGGACGGCGACCGAAACGATCCGACAGCGGGCCGCTGATCAGCTGGGCGGTACCGAAACCGATCACGAACAGGGTCAGCGTCAACTGGACCATCGCCGGCGAGACCGCGAAATAGTCCACCAGGTGCGGCAGCGACGGAAGGTAGAGGTCGGTCGACAAGGGCTGCAACATCAGGCAGGCGGTGATCAGCCAGAGCAGGGTGGTTGGCGCGGGCAGGGCGGTGTCGGACTTGACCGGTGTCGTGTTCATGAGGCGTATTGTTATCGGTATCGGGTGCTCAGGGAACTTCGGCTTGTCGTGTTGCGATGCAATAACCGCTGCCCTATGATAGCTCTCCCTGGTGCAATCGTGCCGATAGTGAGCGTGCATCCATGAGCCGACCCTATAATTTCAGCGCCGGCCCGGCGGTATTGCCGGAACCGGTGCTGCATCGCGTGCGCGAGGAACTGCTCGACTGGCATGGTTCGGGTCTGTCGGTGATGGAGATGAGCCACCGCGGCAAGGAATTCACCGCCATCGCCGAGCAGGCCGAGGCCGATCTGCGCGAACTGCTGGCGATTCCCGATGACTACGCGGTGCTGTTCCTGCAAGGCGGCGCTACCACCCAATTTTCCATGGTGCCGCTGAACCTGCTGGGCGAGTCCGATCGGGCGGACTATATCAACACCGGCGAATGGTCCCGCAAGGCGATCAAGGAAGCCGCACGTTTCGGCACGGTCGCTGTGGCGGCCAGCAGCGAGGCTGACAGCTTCCGTACCATCCCCGCGTGCGAAACCTGGCAGTGCGATCCACGGGCGGCCTATCTCCACTACACCCCCAACGAGACCATCGGCGGGCTGGAATTCCACTGGATTCCGGAAACCACGGTACCGCTGGTGGCGGACATGTCGTCCACCCTGCTGTCGCGACCGCTGGAGGTCTCGCATTTCGGGCTGATCTATGCCGGTGCCCAGAAGAACATCGGTCCGGCCGGGTTGACCCTGGTCATCATCCGCCGCGATCTGCTCGGTCAGGCCGGGCCGAATACGCCAGCCATGCTGAACTATGCGGTGCATGCCGAAGCGGGCTCGATGAGCAACACCCCGCCGACCTTCGCCTGGTATGTCGCCGGTCTGGTGTTCCAGTGGCTCAAGCAGCTGGGCGGGCTGAGCGCCATGGCCGAGCGCAACCGGGCCAAGGCCGGGTTATTGTACGAGGCGATCGACGCTTCGGGATTTTACGCCAATCCGATCGATCCCGATTGCCGTTCCTGGATGAACGTACCCTTCACCCTGGTCAATCCGGAGCTGGATGCGACGTTTCTCAAGGAGGCACGCGCCGCCGGTCTACTGGAACTCAAGGGACATCGCTCGGTCGGTGGTATGCGCGCCAGCCTGTACAATGCCATGCCACTGGAAGGGGTGCGAGCGCTGACCGACTTCATGGCCGAATTCGAGCGCCGCTACGGTTGAACCCATGTACAAGATCCTGACCCTGAACCATATCCGCCCGGTGGGACTGGAGCGCCTGCCGCGCGAGCAGTACGAAGTGGCCTCGGAATTCCAGCGACCGGACGCGCTGCTGCTGCGGTCCTACAATCTGCACCACTGGCCGGTCCCCGACAGCCTGCTGGCCGTCGCCCGGGCCGGCGCCGGGGTCAACAATGTACCGGTCGAGGCACTGACCCAGCGCGGTATCGCCGTGTTCAACACCCCGGGCGCCAACGCTAACGCGGTCAAGGAACTGGTGCTGTCCGGCATGCTGTTGGCGGCGCGCAATCTGTGTCAGGCCTGGGACTATACCCGTGGCCTGCGCGGTTCGGATGACGAGATCGAGCAGCTGGTCGAGGCCGGCAAGAAGCGGTTCGTCGGTTACGAGCTGCCCGGCAAGACGCTGGGGGTGATCGGTCTGGGCGCCATCGGCGTGCGGGTGGCGAATGCGGCCGAGGCGCTGGGCATGCGGGTGATGGGTTTCGATCCGCATATCACGGTCGACAATGCCTGGCGATTGTCGGCCAGGGTCGAGCAGGTGATGAGCGTGGCCGAACTGCTGGCCCAGTCCGACTTCGTTACCCTGCATGTGCCGATGCTGGACGAGACCCGCCACCTGATCAATGCCGACCGCTTGCGCCGCGCCAGGCCGGGACTCACCCTGCTCAATTTCGCCCGCGCCGGCATTGTCGACGAGGCTGCCATGCTGGGCGCGCTGGACGAAGATCGCCTGCATGCCTATGTTTGCGATTTTCCGAACCAGACCCTGATCCAGCACCCCAAGGTCATCGCCTTGCCGCATCTGGGCGCCTCCACGGTGGAGGCCGAGGAGAACTGCGCGGTGATGGCGGCCGAGCAGCTACGCGCCTACCTGGAGCACGGCACCATCCGCAATTCGGTCAACTTTCCGGCCATGGACATGCCGCGAGTCGAACCAGGCTGCCGGCTGCTGGTGATCAACGCCAATGTGCCACACATGATCGAGCGCATGACCTCGGCCATTGCCCGACTGGACATCAATATCCTCGACATGCTGAACCGCTCGCGCGGTGATGTGGCGTGCACCCTGATCGACGTCGGCTGCCCGTTGCCGGCCAGCGTGGTCGGGGAGATCGCCGCCATCGAAGGGGTGCTGCGGGTGCGGGTGTTATAGCGTCGTTCAGTCCTGGAACTCCACCCGGTCCCGTCCCAGCGCCTTGGCCCGATAAAGCGCCTGATCGGCTCGGGCCAGCGGATGGTCGGGCGAGCGATCGGAATGCTTGAGCAAGGTCAACCCCGTGCTGAAGGTGACCGCCAGCGGCGCGTCTCCATGCTGCGGGGGCGTTTGCCTGAGCTGCTCAGCCAGACGCTGGACGAGCAACAGGGCGCCGTTCCGGTCGCTGCCGGGCAGCAGCAGGGCGAACTCCTCGCCGCCGAGGCGGCCGATGCTGTCGGTCTTGCGGACCGCTGCCCGCAACTGATCGGCGAAATGCCGCAGCGCGCTGTCGCCGGCGGCATGGCCATGGTTGTCGTTGATGCGCTTGAAGTGATCCAGGTCGATCATCAGCAAGGCCACCGGTCCCTCCAATCGGTCGAGACGGGTCAGTTCGTAGTTGAGGCGGGCGAAGAACTGCCTGCGGTTGGGCAGTCCGGTGAGCGGATCGGTGCTGGCGAGCCGTTCGAGTTCCGCCTCGGCCGATTTGCGCCGGTTGATGTCAAGATGGGTACCGGCGGCGCGGATCGGGGTACCGTCGGCGGCGCGCTCCATGATCATGCCGCGGTCCAGCACCCAGACCCAGTGCCCGTCCTTGTGTCGCAAACGGTGTTCCGACTCGAAGCTCGGGATTTCACCCCGCAGATGGGCTTCGAAGCGGGCCCATACGCCCGGCCAGTCCTCGGGGTGCACCATTTTTTCCCAGCTGGAGGCCCGGGGTTCGATCTCTTCCAGGCGATAGCCCAGCATCTCGGCCAAACGGTGGTTGTAGATCACTCGTCCGCTGGGAAAATGCCAGTCCCACAGCCCCAGATTGGCGCCGGAGAGCGCCAGCTGCAAGCGCTCCTGCGAACCCCTGAGCAGCGCTTCGCTGTCGCGTAGCGCTGCAGTGCGCGCCAGCACCTGCTGTTCGAGTTCGGATCGGCGGTTGCTGAGAAAACCGACCAGCAAGGTTGCCAGAAGCGTGAGCAGCAAGCCCGCCACTGCGCTGGTCCTGCCGGTCCGATCGAAATGGAGGGCCATGAACGCGGGTCCCGGCCGGATCGTCAGGGCAAAGGACGTACCGAACTGGAACAAGGGGAAAATGCCGACCATGTCCGCATATCCCTCGCAGGTACGATTCCTGGCGCCGGTCTCCATCAGGATCGCGGACGCGCAACTCGCGGGTAACGCCGGGCCATCGATTTCCAGCCTTTGCAGATCGGCTTCGATCACCGCGAGTTGCTGCTCCGAGGTGCGCGTGATCCGGCGGACCAGAGCGTCCGGCGCCAGAATGGCCAGCAAAAACCCGCGCAGTTCTCGTTCGGACTGCCCGGCGCCGACCGAGTAAACCGGCTGCACCACCCGCAGCACATTCCCCGGCTCTGTGCGTGCACCGGGAAGGGCGCCTTCCGTGACCGTGACCAGTCCACTGCGCGCGGCTTCTTCCAGGGCCGCTAGATGCAGCGGATCGTTAGCCAGATCGTAGCCCGACAGTTCCGCGTGATCGGGCTCCACATACCGCAGCGGGTAGTGGTCCGGGTACGCGGGAACCCAGACGATGGTCTCCAACTCGGCGTCGCGATTAAAGGTGCCGGTGAAGTGACGGAATTCCGCTCGAGTCACTTCGTTGTCGGCTTCGAAAAAGCGTGCAAAGCTGGCCAATTGCCGGGTGGCGATGGCTTGCACGCTGTCCCTGGCCAGGGCGGCGCGGCCGTTGGCCAGTTCCAAGAACAGCATCTGCCGGGTCCGAACCTCGGCGTCGTGGGTCAGCAGTGCCACGGTGGTGGTTAGGGCCAGGCCAAAAACTGCGGTCAGGGCCGCCTCGGCATGTCGCAGGCGGCGTCTTGGCGAGCCCTCCAGCCGGCTGCGTACATGCAGTACGATACCGCCACCCAGCAGTATCAGGACCAGCACCAGGGTGAACAGCAGAGGGATGAGTCGAACCCGCATGATATTGCCGTGCCACTGGCTGGCATCGACGTCCAGGCCCACCATCAACAGCACTTCGCTGGTATGTGGATCGATCACCGGGGCGAGCGCGCTGACGAAACTGCCGTACTCATCGGTAACCGGTCCCTCGGTGAAGGCGATGCCTGTCCGAAAGCCGTCCAGCAGTTCCCGAGTAGGTTGTTCGTAGACCATGCCGGGCTCGGAAGCCCAGGGGTCATCCTCGTCCAGACTCTCCGGTCCGAATACGACCTGGCCATCACGCAATGCCATGCTGTAGAGGCTGCGGTGGTTCATGGCCCGGGCGTAGGCCATCATTTGATCGCGCAACCGTTGAAACCGGGGATGGTCCCTGTCCGACTCGGTGAACGAGAGGGCTTGCACGGTTTCATGATCGATGGTGGCGGCGATGGTTTCAGCTTGCATCAGCAGTTGCGCCCGCAACTGCCGATCGACCAGTCCCCCGCGCCAGTCCGCCGCCCACCAGCCCCCGGCCAGGACGCCGAGCAGCACCAGTACCAGCACCGGCCACTGCCAGGGGGACCGGAGCGGGTGCGGGTGCGCGGCCGGGTTAAGGTGCACTGTCAAGACTTGCCAGAGCAGCAGCGTTCAGTCGCCGTTCGAGCTCCCGGCAGCGTTCCAGAATCACTTCGAACGGTTCCGGGTCATCGAAAAACAGGCCGTCGTCGATCATGCGCTCGTAGTCGTCTTGCAGGTTCATGGCCGCTTTGCCCTCTGGCGCCAACCGCAGATGACCACCGACCGCAGACAGGTAGTCGATGATTTCGCCATGGGTATTCTTTTCCTGAAAGAACATCGACTTATGCATGGCAACCGCCTTGGCAAGAGGGCGATCGGCCTGGGCTGCTTCGGCCAGTCCGGCATCGTCCAGCCGGACCAGATCGTACCAGTGCCGAGCGAACCCTTGGCTGCCACGAAATCGGCCCTGCAAGCAGTAGACATGGATCGCGGTGGCCTTTTCCCAGAACGTCCGTTCGGCATGCATGACATTCGGTGTGGCGGCGGGAAAGGAGAGCATGGGGAGATGTTCGGCTGCGTCGCAGACGATTGGCATCGGTGTATGAGGTTCGCCAGTGGAACGGCCTCCGAATTCGAGCTGTACGGTCGGATTGACGTAACCGGTGCCGCCGGCAAGCGGCTGGTACCCGATCAGAATTCGCTCGTTTTCGCGCCAAATCCGGGCAACAAGCGGCTCCGAATGCAGTTGACCATCGAGGATCGGAAGCACATGCTCTTCAAGCCAGTCGGGCAAGCGCTTGCGGATCTCCTTAGACCACTTGCGTTCCTGGCTGCGGGTGACGGGGATGACTGTACCCTTGGTCAGATCCGGGGCGATGGCGCGGATATCGCAGGTCAGATCGACATCCTCGGAAAATCGACGGATCACGCGATAGGCCTTCGATAGCGATGTTCCACCCTTGAAGACGAGCCGGTCGGCGAGTGGTGATCCGAACAGGGTTTGGAGTGCCCGTACTACCCAGACATCCTTTTCGAGCAGGTGCGCCGGGCGGCCCGAAGCTGCCGCAGCCATTTCCAGTGCTTCGCGTCGATCATCGACGTCAAGTTTGAGGAATGGCTCAGCCAGCGCAGACAAGAGCACTCACCTCGCGCGCCATCCAGGTCGGTAGCCGGCTGCGCATTGCAACCAGCTCCTCGATCTCGGTCTTGGCAAGTTTTCTTCGAAGCGTCTGTAGTGCGGTACCGGCATGCTCCGGCCCCAGCCAGGCCAGAGCCCGGATGATGTCACCCGTCCGGCGACCGGGCAAGGCAAGCTGCCAAGCGGGTGCGTGGCGCAGCTCGATGGTCTGCGCCCCGAGGTTCAGCCGCCGGCTTCTACCAGAGGTCAGATAAATCGGCTTGACGGGTACCTGGGTTGTAAGGCCGAATGCATTGGCCACTGCGGCCCCATGTGCGACAACGGTTTCACCCCGGTATGTGGCGAATGCTTCGAGAACCTTCTCGGGCGCGGGTGGCCGAGTGCCGAATTTCGTCGTCACCGGTCGTAAATAAGCGCCTCGGCCCGAACGCAGAAGTCGGCCTTGTTTCGCCAGCCGTGAAAGTGCCTGATCCACCGCCGCACGGCTACCCAGATGCAGCAGATCCTTAGCCATTAGTGGTGTGCCCTCTGGCAGGCTGGTGGTGTGGTTGATGATCTGCTGCCCGAGCTTCGACATATAACGCTTCTCGAATGTCAGAAAAACACACCAATTTCTGACAAGACGTTGCGTCTGATGGTTCAATTCACCCGGTTCGGCGCCGGTAGCCCCGCCAGCACGGCGGCCAGGTTGTCCAGCGCCAGAAAGCCCATGGCGTCGCGGGTCTCGCGCGTGGCGCTGCCCATGTGCGGCAACAGAAACACATTGTCCAGGGTGGCGAACTCGGGGTTGATGGCCGGTTCGTTCTCGTACACGTCGAGACCGGCGGCGGCCAGCTTGCCGCTGCGCAGGGCGGCGATCAGGTCGGGTTCGTTGACCACGCTGCCCCGGGAGACGTTGACCAGGATGGCGCCAACGGGCAGTTGCGCCAGGGTGTCGCGGTTGATCAGGTGGCGGGTCTCCGGGGTGGCCGGGCAGTGCAGCACCAGAAACTCGCTCAACGGCAGCAGGGTGTCCAGGGTAGCGTGATAGGTCGCGCCCTGCTCCTGTTCCGGGGGCAGTGGCCGGCGGTTGTGGTAGTGCACTTCCATGTCCAGACCCCGGACGATCCGGGCGGTGGCCTGGCCGACGCCACCCATGCCGATGATGCCGATGCGCTTGCCGCTGACCTGGGTGCCCAGCATGAAGGTCGGGCTCCAGGTCGACCACTGCCCCGAACGCACCAGGCGCTCGCCCTCGCTGGCCCGGCGCGCCGCACCGAGCAGCAGCAACAGCGCGATCTCGGCCGTGGCGTCGGCCAGCACGCCCGGGGTATTGGTGACCGCGATATCGCGCGCGGCGGCGGCGCGCAGATCGACATGGTCGGTGCCGGTGGAGACATTGGCGATCACCTGGACCGAGTCGGGCAGAGCATCGATCAGTGCCGCGTCGAACTGTTCGGTGTGGCAGGCGACGATGCCCGCCGCGCCTTGGGCGCGTTCCAGCAGCTGATCCCGGTCCAGCAGCTGATCGTCTGGGTTCAGAATGGCATTATAGTCGGCGGCGGCGCGCCGTTCGACGGCCTCGGGTAGTTTGCGGGTAATCAGTATGCGTGGTTTGCTCATCGTCTCTGGTGGGTAGTTGGTCGAATGCCGCAGTTTAGCAGCATGGGTGATGCGGGAAACCCATCCGGGCGATCAGGGGGCAGCGACCGCCGCTGCGTTTACCGGAGGGTATGCGGGTGGTATGTTGCTCCCCTGATCCCTTCGGAGGACCATTATGCATATTCGCGTTCTCGGCGCTGCCGCCGGTGGCGGCTATCCCCAGTGGAACTGCAATCATCCCAACAGTCGCCGCGCCCGGCTGCACGATCCGGCCGCCCGGCAACGTACCCAGTCTTCGATCGCGGTCAGCGGCGACGGACGCCACTGGGTGCTGTTCAATGCCTCGCCCGACCTGCGCCAGCAGATCAACGACAACCAGGTGCTCCAGCCGCCGGCCGACGGCCCCTTGCGCTGGAGTCCCATCCAGGCGGTCGTGCTGATCAATGCCGATGTCGATCATGTCGCTGGCCTGCTGAATCTGCGCGAATCGCAGCCGCTGGCCCTGTATGGCACCCGTCGGGTGCTGGACGTGCTGGCCGCCAACACGATCTTCAATGTGCTCAACCCCGATTTCGTCGAGCGTCGGGCCATGGCGTTGGACCAGGCACTGGCCCTGAGCCGCCGGGACAGTGAACCGCTGGGTATCCGGATCACCCCGTTCGCCGTGCCGGGCAAGGTGGCGCTGTGGCTGGAGGACGCGTCCAAGGGCGCC
>CAYMHN010000068.1:0-10498 GCA_964390235.1 uncultured Candidatus Competibacteraceae bacterium | reverse complement strand
CAGCCGCCGTCCTCCGGGCTGCCGTCGTTCTCCACCCAGTACACCTTCTTGTCCGTGTCGAACCCGGCCACCACGTCCAGGTTGCCGTCGCCATCCAGGTCGCCGAGCGCGCCGTATTTCCAGGCGCCCTCGAGAAACTGGAAGCGGGTCCACTGGCCGCCGCGCACGCCGGGATTTCTGTACCAAGCGGCCTGGTGCCCGGCGCCGTCGCGGCCGGAGAGCCAGATGTCCGGGTGGCCGTCGCCGTCGAGATCGCCGATCAGGAGGTCGTTGCTGCGATTTTCGGCGAGCGGCTCCTGGTCGATCACGGTCTCGCTAAAGTGCCAGCGGGCGGCGGCCGCGCCATCGCTGTCGACGAAGCAGGACCAAAACAGGGCGAGCCCGAGCAGAAGGGGCATGTGCACTCGCAGCAGCTTGTGGTTGGCGCTCCGCTGCTGGTCGGACGATTCGATCATCGGCTGGCGGTCTCGGCTTCTACACCCGTTCATGCGTGCCCTAGGGCCGGATCGTGCGCTCCCACACCGTCGACGCCCGCACGTCTGGACGATCCAGTCGGGTCCAGAGATGATCGCATCCACCCCGCACGCCGAAGGCCCCAAAGAACCGGCATTGTGTCTCCTAATATACTCACCTGTTCCCCACGCCCGTCGCTGCCATTTTGGCCCCCTCCGCCACGACCGCCCTCACGGTGCGATAGCCTCTTGCAGCCTTGGCAGGCCAGCATCCCGGTCGGACAGCACCGGATCCTCGAGTGGCCACTCGATCCCGATCATGGGATCGTTCCAGATCACCCCACGCTCGTACTCCGGCGCAAATAACGTCGTGCTCTTGAAGATCACGTCAGCGAAATCCGAGAGCACGCAAAAGCCATGAGCGCAACCGGGAGGGATGTAGATCTGACGACGATTGTCACTGCTCAGCCGCGTCCCGAACCACCGCCCGAACGTCGGGGAGCCTCGGCGCAGGTCGACCGCGACATCGAAGATTTCGCCAGTGACTGGCAACACCAGCTTAGCTTGGCGCCCACGCGAGTCGAAGTGGAGGCCACGCAGAACCCCGCGCCGGGAGCGCGAGATGTTATCCTGGACGAACGGCCCGGCGATGCCTGCCTCCGTGTAGCGCGACTCGTGATAGGCCTCAAACATACTGCCGCGGCGGTCGCTAAAGACCTGCAGCTCGATCACCAGCACGCCGGCGATAGGGGTCTTTTGCACGTCCATGGGCAACTATCACGCTGCTGCAGAATTGACCGATGGTGTCAGGCTGGTCGGCCAAGCACGGCGCGGCGCTGGGCCGGGGCGGTGTCGAAGCAGTGCGCTTGCTGTCGGAAAGAATCCCCGACGCTCAAGTCATAGTGTCTCATGGGACCGCCCTGAGCAGTCTGTGCAGGCGATGAGGTTGTAGGCGGCCGCAGCCCGGCTCAAGCTCCAGCATACGCGCTCCAGGCCGCGATACCTGGTCCTGCATCGTCCAGGATCGTCTTGGACCAGGCGAAAATCTCCCTCGATGCGGTTCCGCGCCTGAGGGATCAGCTGGTGGCCGACACTGCGTATGGTGCGCTGACCCATGGCGGAGCGGCAGCCCGAGGTATTCTGGGCACATGCGGCATGCTCCCGAGGTCGCGCAGCGCGGCGCCGAACTTTTGGGTGTCGTAGTCGGGATCGGCGCCGATGGTGACCCTCCGTGCCCTCTGCGCGACCGGCCAGCAACTGCAGCGCGGCCGACCGCTCGGCCAACCGCGGCCCGTGTGAGTTCTGCCTCGACGACCAAGTCGTCGCGGTTCTCTAATGTGCCATGGCCCCCAGAACACAGCCTAGCTTCATCGCCTGGGCCACGCGAAACAACCGGGCGTCCGGGTCCCGGGTCGAGCGCGGCTCTCACGGCTGCGCCGGTCCGCCTGGAAGTTGCGACCGCAATACGCCCGCCGGTGGTTGGAAGCGTCGGCCGCGGCTGCAGGCCGAAAGCTCGTCGGGCTCGAGCCGGCCCGGACCACGGTGCGGCGACCGTGAAGTGCCCCCGACCAAAAAGCGCGTGCACCCCCGGTAATCCAACACGGCGGTGCCTAATCGCGCGGTTACACCGTCGGCCAGCACGCGCGTGGTCGGCAACGTCCGTGGATGCCAGAGTGGTCCGTCGATTGCAAGACCAACAAACCAGCCCGATAGGAAATTGAACTTCAAGAGATACATCAGCTGGCGCCCGGAGCCGCGTCCGGCTCGCCAGCGGCTCGGCCGAACTCGGATCGTGGCCCGCACTGAGGACAATATCGCCTGGAGAGCGCGGCCGGGCACCCACAGCTGCGGATGGACACGTCCACCCGAGGCCAAGGGTCGGCGCGACGATCATGAACACCCCCTGCAGGACAAACTCCACCCGCCATTGAAGACCCGAATCGCGCACGGCGCAAGAGGCTAATGGAAGCACGTAGTCGACAAATGCAAAGCTCGAGCGTGCTGCGGCTACCAAACTTTCGATTTCGGAGGGACTCGAAACCCTCAACCATCAGGGGGCAAACCATTGGTTTAAAAAACCTGCGAATTCAGCTATCCTTATCGTTTCTGCCTTTTGAGGCCTATTGACTCGGTACAGAGCAGTGCGATAGCATTTGTCACCAATAACCGGGCTGCTATCTATGGTTGATGGCGTGCCTGGCTAACTGAGCGTCGGGGTGAGGGGTCGACTTAGACTACCAGCAGAGCTTTTCCTGAAGCAGGTGAGTCTCGACCTAGTGTGGGTCGGCGGAGCAGTTGTTGCTGCCCTGATAATCGAGAGTAAAGAATTAACGGGAAGGGAGCGCAGAAAACCATGTTTGGCGCGCTACGGTCGGAGCGTCCTCGCCAGATTTGGAACTGGCGGATGCCGGAGTCTGCATTCATTCCTAGTTCAATAGGGGCCATCGTTTCTAACTCAGTAAGGGTCATTGGCCTGCTGTCGATCAGCCAGTGCGTTCGCGCAATCGTCGATATTCTTATTTTGAACATTGCGCTAGGACTCGCGTTCTTACTGCGATATTGTTGGGGGATGATCTACGATGATAGCCGCCTCCATCCATCTGATCTGGCTCGACATTTCACTACGATGTATATCGATGTATTTTGGGTCGTCACTATTATTGGAATAGTGACCTTTTGGCTAAGCGGAGTGTATACCTACGCACGCACCTACCCGGTCCGACACAAAGTGGTCGTCGTGACGGAAGCGGTTACGTTCGCCTTTGTTCTGGCCGGCATGGCGGCCTTCGTGACGGCTCAAGAGGTGTGGTTGCCGGGCAGTGTGTGGGTGATGGCTTGGCTTATCGCACTTGCCCTTTTCGTGGCCTCGCGTCTGTGGTCCGCGATCTGGCGTCGTCTGCTTCAGTATGAAGCTCCCGTGCCAAGCGCGGCGCTCCGCGGTGTTCAGTACGAAGCTCCCGAACAAAGCGCGGTGCCTCGGGAGAAGACCGTGCTGGTGATCGGAGGGGCCGGCTACATCGGATCGGCCTTGCTGCCAAAGCTGATCGATGAAGGCTACAGGGTCCGCTTGCTTGACCTCTTTCTCTATGGCGCCGGCCCCATCGCCGCGTTTCTTGAGGACTCCAGGGTCGAGACCATCCGGGCGGATTTCCGACAGCTCGACGCGCTCGTACGGGCCATGCGGGGGGTCGATCACCTGGTGCATCTGGGTGGAATCGTCGGGGATCCAGCCTGCGCTATCGACGAGGAACTTACGATCGATGTCAACCTAGCCGCCACGCGGTTGATCGGCGAGGTAGCAAAAGGTCACGGTATCAAGCACTTCGTCTTCGCCAGCACCTGCTCTGTGTACGGCGCCAGCGACGAGCTTCTGACCGAGCAATCTAAACTGCGCCCGCTTTCGCTCTATGCGCGCAGCAAGATGGCGTCGGAAAAGGTGCTCCTCCAGATGGCCGACGACACCTTCACGCCGATCATCGTCCGGTTTGGCACGATCTATGGTCTATCTGGCCGCACGCGCTTCGACCTCGTGGTCAATCTGCTGGCGGCCAAGGCTGTGTTCGATGGTCGGATCACGGTGTTCGGCGGTGACCAGTGGCGGCCGTTCCTGCACGTTGACGACGCCGCTCTGGCCGTGGCCAAGCTGCTGCACTTGCCGCCCGGACGAGGCGCAGATGTGTTCAACGTGGGCTCAAGCCGAGAGAACTACACGATCGCCCAGGTCGGTGAGATCGTGAGCCGGGTCGTGCCGGAAGCCGAGCTGATCATTGAGGGCTGCGATCGAGACCGCAGAAACTACCGGGTGGCCTTCTCGAAGATCCAAACGATGGTGGGGTTCGAACCGCGCTGGAACATCGAGGCAGGCGTGCGCCAGGTGGTGGCTGCTATTCGGGCAGGCGAGATTTCGGATTACCGAGAAGTCCGGTATTCCAACGAGAAGCATCTCCATGAAACTCACGGCTTCGGCTTGGCACGCCCGCAGATCCAGTGGGCTTATGATCTGATCCACGAGGCGCCAAGGCCAGTGCCAATCGAGGAGCGCGTGGGCTAGTGCAGGACAGGTTGGTGAGCATGCGCCGCCGCGATCGCGCTACCAGGGCGCATGCGGTCATGGGTGGTGAGGCCGACCGAAGGCTGCTGGGATGTCGTTGATCGAAGCAGTATCTGCGGAGGAGCGCATCGCCGTGATCGGGTTGGGCTATGTCGGCCTGCCGGTTGCAGTTGCCTTGTCGCGGCATTTTCCCGGTACCATCGGGTTCGACGTCGCCGAGGAGCGAGTTGCCGCCTTGCGGCGAGGGCAGGATCATACTGGCGAGTTCTCGTCCGCCGAGCTGGACGCGACCGCGCTGCGTCTGACGACCGATCCGTCCGATTTGAAAGGCGCAAGCCTGTTCATAGTCACGGTACCGACGCCAATCGACGCCAACCGGCAGCCGGACCTCCGTCCCCTCACGAAGGCATGCCACATCGTCGCCAGCGCGCTAAGCTCGGGCGCGGCGGTGGTCTTGGAGTCGACCGTCTATCCCGGCGTGACCGAAGAGGTCTGTGGGCCGCTGCTCGCGCGCTTGTCGGGCCTGCGACAGGGGTTCGACTTCGGCCTCGGCTACTCGCCTGAGCGAATTAACCCCGGCGACCGCGAACACCGCCTCGAGCACATCGTCAAGATCGTCGCGGCGTCCGACCAAGACACCCTAGCCCGACTCGTGCGTGTTTACGGCACGATCGTGACTGCTGGCTTGCATATCGCACCGTCGATCGAGGTCGCCGAAGCTGCCAAGGTGATCGAGAACACGCAGCGCGATCTCAACATCGCCTTGATGAACGAACTCGCGCTGATCTTTGATCGTCTCGGCATTTGCACGCGGGAAGTGCTCGAAGCGGCAGGAACCAAGTGGAACTTCTTGCCGTTCACCCCAGGCCTAGTGGGCGGTCACTGCATCGGCGTCGATCCGTACTACCTGACAGCAAAGTCCGAATCGGTCGGTTACCATCCTGAGGTCATCTTAGCCGGCCGCCGTATTAACGACAGCATGGGCGTGTTTCTGGCCCAGCGCCTGGTTAAGCTGCTGATCGCCGCCGACCGTCAGGTAAATCACGCGCGTGTCGGAATTCTCGGTGTAACCTTCAAAGAGGACGTGCCCGACCTACGCAACAGCAGGGTACCCGACATCCTGGCCGAACTGGCCCAGTTCGGCATCCAACCGCATGTCCATGATCCTCTGGCCGATCCAGAAGAGGCGCGTGCAACCTATGGCCTGGACCTCCAGCCGCTCGAGGCCTTGCAGGGCTTGGACGCGTTGATGTTGGCCATACCGCACGCTGCCTATCTCAGCATCCCACCCCAAGAGTTGCTGGCTACGGTGCAACCGGGCGGCGTTGTGATGGATGTCAAGTCAAAGCTGCACCGCGCTGACGTGCCTGACGACAAGTTCTATTGGAGTCTGTGAGGGCGCATGGTCGATACCAGCCTGCAGGGCAGAAGATGTCTGTGACCGATCGCCCGCCCGCCATGGATTTCGAACAAGGCCGGCCGCCAATCATTGCCACGGATGGTCACCATGGCTTCGATATCGGTGCGATCCTGAATCTGCTCTACCGGCGCAAGTCGATCATCATCACCACGGTCGTCCTGTTGACGGGCCTCACCGCGTACGTCACATCGCAGCTAACGCCACTTTACACCGCGTGGTCCGCGGTCATGATCGAGCCGCGCGCAGCAAGGATCGTCGATCTAGAGGGCGTGATAGAGGAGTTGCCACGCGACCAGTCGATGATCGAGACCCAGATCAAGCTTTTGCGGTCGACCACGTTCGCACAATCGGTAATCCAAGACCTTGGATTGATACTTGATCCAGAGTTCAATCTGGCATTGCGTGGTGAAGATGGGCCTGCCCGGGATGGGGCCGAACACTCGGTGCCGCTCGCCGATCGGCTGTTCGGTCCATGGGCGAGCATCTTCGAGGATCTGCCGCAATCCTGGGGGCTGGCCACAGGGCTGGCCAACCAGAAGGACGACGACAAGGCCGTCGCGCTGGCGGTCGACACCTTGATCGAAGATGCGCAGCAGCAACGTAGGGAAGCCGAAGCGGACGAGCAGGCCTCTGGTCGAAACGAGCGCGTGATGGATCTTGCTTTTCGGATCTTCCAGGACAATTTGGACGTGATCCAATCAGGGGATTCTTATGTTATCACGATCGGCTTTACTTCGACCGATCCCGACAAATCGGCGCGCATAGCGAACCGTATCGCCGAATTTTATGTCGAGGATCAGCTCGCTGCCAAGCGGGCGGCCACCGCGCGAGCCGCGGAGTGGTTGGGGGAGCGGATTGCGGAACTCCGCGCGCAGCTGATGGAGGCTGAGCGGGCAGCGGAATCTTATCGCGCGGCCAACGAATTGGTGGGCGCGGCAGGAGGGCCCGGGCTGACAGATCAGGAACTGTCCACACTGCAACGGGATTTGATCATCACGCGGGCGGGCCAGGACGAGAAGGGGGCAAAGCTTCGTTTGATCCGAGAACTCTGGAGTCGTGGCGAAAGCCTGGACTCAGTGGCCGAGGTCATGGCGTCGCCAGTGATTACCAGTCTCCGCCTCGAGGAGGCGCGCCTCCTACGGGAAGCGGCGCAGCTGGCCCAGGAATTCGGGCCGCGACATCCCCGGATTCTGCAGCTCGAGGCCGACAAGGCGAATCTCGCCGCGCGTATTGACGCCGAGATCCGTAACATCGCCCGGAATCTGGAGAACGAAATTGATGTTGCCCGGACCCGTGAGCGGACAATTCAAGAACAGCTCGACCGCGTCAGGGCGCAATCATCCGCGCACAACCAAGCGCAGGTGCAGCTCCGGATTCTGGAGCGGGATGCGGAGTCGACGCGCAATCTTTACACGGCATTTCTCAACCGCTTTAAGGAACTGAACGAACAGCAAGACCTCATCGAGCCAGGCGTTCGGATCGTGAGTACCGCTATGGTGCCGGAGACACCCAGCTTCCCGCGGCCTAAACTCATGCTGATCGTCGGGCTCACGAGCTCGTTGATGATCGGCACGATGCTGGCCTTCCTGGCTGATCGCCTCGATAGCGGTCTGCGCCGTGGGCGCGAGGTGGAACAAACGCTGCACGTGCCGAACCTGGCGTTTGTACCAAAGGCCGGCCGAATCAAATCGAGCAAGCACTTGCACCACTATGTGGTGGACAAGCCACAATCAGCTTACGCGGAGTCGGTTCGCACCGTGTTGAGCGCACTGCGCTTCGCCAATATCGACGAGCCCCCGCAGGTCGTGCTCGTGACGTCCTCCCTGCCGGAGGAAGGCAAGACCACACTGGCGATGAGCCTCGCCGCGACAGCGGCCCGCGACGGCCACAAGACCGTGTTGGTCGATCTTGATCTACGTCACCCCAGCATTGCCCGTTGTCTTAAGGGGAGCAGGAACCCTGATCTGCTCGATTTCCTGGTTGGTCGGCAAGAACTCGATGACATCCTGCACCCCGATGATCGGGTGAAAAACCTCCATATTATTCCGGTTCGACGCGTAAGTAACCCAACCGAACTGATCGCCTCACAGCGCATGGCGCTCCTCATGCGCGAACTGCGCGAGCGGTACCGATATGTGATTCTCGATTCCCCGCCGCTGCTCGGCATCCCGGAAACGCGCTTTGCGGCGCTACTGGCAGACGTCGTCGTGTTCGCGGTGCGCTGGGGGAAAACTGCCGAGCAGCCGGCGCGCAACGCCATGCGGATCCTCCGGGACAGTCGCGCCAAAGTTGCAGGAGCCGTGGTAACGCAGGTCAACGTCAGCCGGCACAAAAAGTTTGAGGCAAGCGATGTGATTCACTATCATGGTAAGTACAACAAGTACTACGATAATTAATCGGCCCTGAAAACTAGCAAGGGGTCTGAACAGCGTACTAGTGTAGATTGCCGGGTATCCGCCGCCAGGCGGAAGTCGGGCGATTCCGATCACGTGCCGGCGGCTCTCTCATCCGTCGGCGCCGAGGAAGCGGTTCTTTGTTGAAATCGCAGCTGCCCTGAGCCTGAACATGAGCCGGAACAGCCGCGGGTGGGCCGCGAGCAACGGTTCGAGCGCCACGCGAACGATACGTCCACGCAGCAGCAACCACCAGCTTAGATGACTATAGCAGCGCAGGCGCTCCATGGGGTCGGTCACGTGCCGCCGAATCAGCTGCGCGCATGTTGTCAGCATCAGCCAGGAATGCGACGCCTTCGGTCGCCCCCGATCCGAGGCATACCAAGCATGACGTTCGCGCAGGTCCATGCCGGGCCGGGAACCTCGATCGATATGCTCCCGATTTAGGAACAGGACCTCGGGGATGATGAGAAAGCGCCCGCGAAGCGCCAGGTCCGCGAGGAGCGTCCAGTCCGAACCGATGTGTTCGGCTATCAGCGGGCCACCCCGTAGCGCCTCGGCTCTAATCAGCCCAAAGACCTCCACACATTCGCTAGTGGACAGCCGTCCGCCGAGGCGGACTGACTGCCGTGGCCGGTCCGTGCCCCAGATACGGGAGTCGTAGACCGCCAGACGTTTACCATGCTGATCGATCAGCGCAACCAGCGAGTGGGAGAGTACTGCATCCGGATGCGCTTCCAGGGCCGCAACACAGCGCTCGAGGAAGTCGGGCTCCAGCACGTCGTCATGCGCGGCCCACTTGAAGTAGCGTCCTGTGGAGAGAGCGAACGTAAGATTGAAGTTGGCGGCTGCGCCAAGATTGGATGGATTTCGATGATAACGGATGCGGGCGTCGTTCGCGGCGTAGTGCTGGCAGATCGTACCTGTATCGTCGGTGGATGCATTGTCACAAACTATCAACTCAAAATTATCGTATGTCTGGCGCAAAATCGACTCGATGGCTCGCTCGAGATACCGCATCCCATTATAGACGGGCAGTCCGATGCTAACTTCCGGTCTAGCGCCTTGCGACATGTTATCTCATTACGCTTGCTCGGGGCCTCCTTTTAGAGTTTGTAGCAAAGACCCCAGCATGCTACAATCGTTTTGCATGTTATACGATGCTGCGTTGCAAAGCGCCGGTGCCGGTATCGGAATGATGGTCGCTCTCTGCCGCTCACCTATCCAGCTTGCTCCGATCTGCAGACCGAGATCACTGATATGCAACGATTCTCTCCTCGTGGCGGGGCGACGGTGACAAGCTGACGATCGGCGGCCGGTAAGGAGGATTTGGAAATGCGCCGTTTTGGCCATGCTTAAAGTGAACCGCAGAGCGGCTCTGTTCGCCGGCGGCGGTTCTGCTGGCTTGGTCGGCACCACCCTCGCCTTCGCCTGCACGCGCAGGGCCGATGGGGGGATAGAGGATGCTGTCAAACCGGGAACGCGCCACTCGGTGTCAGTGCGCGACTTCGGCGCGCTTGGCGACGGCACTGGCGCCACTGTCGCCGAATGGCTGACAGGCGCTGCGCATGATCGTGGCTACCGCGATCTTCGGGCGATCCAGTCAGACTACCCCTACGTAGGCAGTTTGAACTGGACAATTGATCAGACGGCAT
The DNA here is from genome assembly GCA_964390235.1 of uncultured Candidatus Competibacteraceae bacterium. Taxonomy (GTDB): domain Bacteria; phylum Pseudomonadota; class Gammaproteobacteria; order Competibacterales; family Competibacteraceae; genus CAYMHN01. Next base: position 527 of record CAYMHN010000068.1, on the reverse strand, counting down.
TGCGCGCCGCCATGGAATACGCCGATTCCCGCGATGCGGCCGTGTTCTGCCCCGCCGGAACTTATGTGGTGGACGTGGCTGAGAAGGACCCGTTCACGCCCAAAAGCGAGCAGTTGTTCTTCCTGTATGGCGAGGGGCCCGCGACGGTTCTCAAGCGCAAGGATCGCAGCCAGAACAGCAACCACCAGCGCATCCTTTATCTCGTTGTGAGCAACGGTCCTTGCCGGTTCGTCGGCTTCCACAATCTCATGTTCGACGGCAACGCCCGCAACAATCCGCCGCTATGGCAGTCGGGCGAGCAGGTTGCTGCGGGGGCCTTCCGGCGCACCAGCGAAGGCCACGTCTACAGCTATAGCGCGCCCGGGATCACCGCCGAGACCGCGCCGAACAGCACGGCAGGCAGCATCAGCGATGGATCAGCGAGGGCCGCGTTCGTCGATACGATCGCGGGCGTGAGGGGCAGGACCGGCTTCTGGTGGGAGCACTCGCACGCCGTCCTGGTGAGGGTCGAGGAAAGCGCTTCGGTC
>CAYMHN010000067.1:0-10762 GCA_964390235.1 uncultured Candidatus Competibacteraceae bacterium | reverse complement strand
ACGGCTCAGGAAGAGGCCGCGCTGGATCTCGGCGCCACCCATGTGCAGGCGTTTCGCAAAATCCTGCTACCGTTCCTCAAACCGGCCATCTTCTCGGCGGCGGTACTGGCCTTTCTGGCCTCGTTCGAGAACTACAACACCACGGTGTTCACCATCCTGTCCGAGCGCACCCTGACCACGGTGCTGGCCAGCAAGGTACGCTACGGCATCAATCCCTCGATCAGCGCGCTGGCCGTGGTCATCGTGGCTCTGACCCTGCTCGGCGCCATCATCTACGAGATGCTGCGCCGCCGTGAGGAAGCACAAGAGGCGGGCCTGTCCCGACAGGTCCAGCGCCGTTCCATGGCCAATCCGGCCATGCTGCTGATCGGTCTGATCTTCACCGCGGGCCTGGGCATCACCTGGCTGAATGCCAGCGGCTATGACGTGCAGTCCTGCAAGACCGAGGTGGTCGAACAACGCCGCCTGGAAGCCCAGCGGCGCACCGAGGAGCTGTTGCACCAGCGCCAGCTGCAACAGCCCGCCGGGCAAGCCGCTCCCTCCGCGGCACCTGCGGCACCGGCCACGCCCACCCCGTTCGGCGATGTCTTCACGCCGCGCAATCTCGGCGAGCAGACCGGCACCCCGCCGTCCACGCCGGATACCGAGGCGTTTCGCGGATTGTTCGACCCGTCGCAGCTGCCCATCCCGAGGGAGGACACCGATCAGTAGGAGGCCCGTCCCGGGCCGATCCGGACATCGCGCCGGGACGGCGCTCCTACACTCCCAAACCGGCGCGAGGATTCATCGGCAGTTCGGCGGCCATCCGCTCGTACAGGGCGCGGGCTTCCGGCGTGTCGGCCTTGGGAGTGACCAGCTTGAGGACCACGTACTGATCCCCCGGTGGGGTACCGGGAAGCCCTCGACCCTTGAGCCGTAACCGGGTTCCGCTTTGCGAGCCCGGCGGAATTTTGAGATCCACCCGTCCACCCAGGGTCGGCACCTGCACCGTGCTCCCTAGAGCTGCCTCCCAGGGGGTGACCGGTAACTCCAGAGTAACGTTGCGTTGGTCCACCTTGTAGAGGGGATGGGGCCGAAAAGCGATTTCCAGATACAGATCGCCCTTGTCACCCCCCCAGGGGCCCGACGAGCCCTGGCCGGCGAGCCGAATGTTCTGACCGACGGTCACGCCGCGCGGGATCTTCACGTTCAGGTTGCGTGACCGGGTAATCACCTGGCCTTGCGCGGTGACCTCCGGGGCTTGCAGGGTGATGGTCCGCTGGGCGCCGTGATAGGCATCCTCCAGACTGATTTCAATCGTGGCCCGATGGTCCTCTCCAGTGGTCCGGGGCTGACGTCGCCCGGCGGCTCCAGGACGACGGCCGCCACCGAACAGGCTCTCGAAGAACTCGCTGAATCCGCCACCCGCATCAAAACCACCGCGGAATTCGAAGCCGGCATCCCAGTTCGGCGGGGGGCGGAATTCCTGGCCGGAACGCCACTGGCTGCCCAGTTGATCGTAGGCCGCCCGCTTTTCCGGGTCTTTCAGCACCTCGTAGGCTTCATTGACTTCCTTGAAGCGCGCCTCGGCCTCCGGTTCCTTGCTGACATCCGGATGATACTTGCGGGCCAGACGCCGATAGGCCTTTTTGATGTCATCCAGGGTCGCTCCACGCTCGACACCCAGAGTCTGATAGTAATCTTTGAATTCCATGCTCTACCCTGCACAGCAACATGATGTTGTCACACGGACCATCGAGGGGTGACTATCGGTCATAATGAGGGCGACCAACCGGCATTCAAGCACCGGTCCACGCCTTGATGGCCACGGACGGGCAGAGTAACATCGCCGTTCCCGTAATGGCACTGACTTGACCGACATGGCCGGACCGACGATGGATTTTCTCGCCGAACTCGAATGGCGCGGCTTGCTCCACCAGACGGCCGGCGCCGACCTCGACAAGCATCTGCTGACGCCGGGTCGGGTCGCTTATTGCGGCTTCGACCCGACCGCCGACAGCCTCACGGTGGGCAACTTCATCGCCATCAAGCTGCTCATGCACTGGCAACGCGCCGGCCACCGGCCGATTGCGCTGATGGGTGGCGGAACCGGTCTGATCGGCGACCCCTCCGGCAAGGACAGCGAACGCACCCTGATCGACGAGGAACAGGTGCGGGCCAATATCGCCAGTCAGCGCGGCGCTTTGGAACGCTTGCTGGATTTCGATCCTGGACGGCCCAATGCCGCCATCCTGGTAAACAACTACGACTGGTTGCGCCATATCGGCTATATCGAGATGCTGCGTGATGTCGGCAAGTATTTCTCGGTCAACGCGATGATCCAGCGCGACTCGGTGCGCGAGCGTCTGCACCACCGCGAACAGGGTATCAGCTACACCGAATTCAGTTACGTACTGCTGCAAGCCTATGATTTCCTGCACCTGCGCCAGACCCGGGAGTGCACGGTGCAGCTGGCCGGTTCCGACCAGTTCGGCAATATCGTGGCCGGCATGGATCTGATCCGGCGCAAGCTGCCCGAGGGTAGCAATGACAGCTATGCCGTCACCAACAAGCTGCTGACCCGACATGACGGCCAGAAGATCGGCAAATCGGCCGGCAATGCGGTATGGCTGAACCCGGATCGGACCAGCCCCTACCGGTTCTACCAGTACTGGATCAACACCGAGGACGCCGATGTCGTAAGGTTTCTGTACTGGCTGACCTTTCTCGCGCGCGAACAGATCGAGGCACTGGCCACCGAGCACGAAGCCGCGCCCCACCACCGCAACGCCCAGCGCGCCCTGGCCCGATACCTGACGGAACTGGTCCACGGTACGGACGCCCTGACCAGCGCGGAACATGCTTCGCAGGTACTGTTCGGCGGTGATCTGCGCAGACTTGATAAACAGACATTGCACGAGGTGTTCGAGGACGTACCGTACACCGAGCATGCCAAGGATCAATTAGCCGGAGGCATGGATCTGGTCGAGTTGCTGCCCTGGACATCACTGGCCAAGTCGCGGCGCGAGGCGCGCGAGTTTCTGCAGAATGGTGCGATCGCGGTCAATGGCGAACGGGTCGGCGCCGATCATCGGCTCACGACTGACGATCTGTTGCATGGTGAGACCCTATTGCTGCGCCGTGGCAAGAAACACTGGCATGCCACGGTATGGCGCTGAGCGCCGGATCCGGCTGCGCCTGATCAGCCGCGGCCAAGCGATCGCTTGGCGAACTTCCACATTCTGCCCGGCCAGGAACGCGCCAATGACCGATACAGTCCGGCGCTGTCCTGTTCCAGACGAGCGATAATATCCCTGGCTTCATTCAAGGCCAGATTGAATTCATCGAGTTTTTTTCGGGCTTCGTCGAGAGACTGCGCATAATCGTGCAATTTAGCGCTCGAATCGGCGTAGGCCTGCTTATATTCAGCCAGAGCCCTATCCCGATCCTCGATGATGTCCCTGGCTTCATTGAATGCCTTGTTGACCTCATCCAGGGACTGGTCCCTATCCTTGATGATGTCTCTGGCTTCGTGGAATGCATCGATGTACTTGGCGGTTTCTTCCAGCTCGGTCCGTAATCGCTGATAATCGACTTCCATCTCCAGCCGCTCGGTACGCACCTTGGCCGCCCAGCCGGCGGCATCGCTGACCAGAGCCTTGACGATATACTGATAAGTGTCGCCTTCCCGGGCATGGTCCAGCGCTTCACGCACCGCAGCCGGCAGACTCTGCCAGGCATGGGCAAACTCGCTACGCCCTCCCGGTACCCGGTTGCGCTCCCAGACGGTCGGTAGAAAGCCGGTCGACAACAACAGATCGTCCACGTCATGGCGTGAGAAGAAGCGCAGATGGGTCCGGTCCAGCAACCCTTGCTCGGTATACGGGAAGCGACCCAGAAGCAGCTGGGCGATGACTGCAGCATGGGCCACGTTCGGAATCGACACTACCAGAAAACCATCCGGGGCGATGAACTCGCGAATGCGCCGCAGGCAGGTCCAGGGGTCGCGCAGATGCTCCAGCACATCGGCCGCGATCACCGCGTCGAACCGCGCCTCGCCCAGCGCCGCGCTGAAATCCAGATTTTCCAGGTCGGCGACGATCAGACGCTCGCAGTAGGGTTCGGCATGTCGCGCCAGCTCCGGGTCGAATTCGATGGCGGTAACCGCGCAACCACGTTGCTGCAGGAGCCGGGTCATGGTACCCGGTCCGGGACCCAGCTCCAGTACCCGCGAGGCCTCGCCGACCAGTCGTAGCACTGTGCCAGCCGTGCTGTCCTTCTCGGGGTCGACGCTGTAACTGTAGCGCGGTACCGGGCACACATTCAGGTCCAGAGCAACTCCTCGGAAAAACCATCGCCTTCCAGGATAATCCGCATCCGCCGCAAGGCATCGATCTGGATCTGGCGGACCCGCTCGCGCGTGACGCCGATCTCGTTGCCGACCTGCTCCAGGGTGGCGCGCTCCCGGCCATTGAGACCGAAGCGGCGTTCCACCACGATACGCTGTTTGTCGCTCAACTGGTTGAGCCAGAAATCCAGTTTGTCGCGCAGATCCTGATCCTGCAGCAGATACGAAGGGTCGAGATTGTTATTGTCCGGTATGGCATCCAGCAGCGAACGATCCTCCTCCCTGCCGATCGGGGTATCGATCGAGGCGATGCGCTCGTTCATGCCCAGAAGACGCTTCACGGTCTCCACCGGCTTGTCGAGCGCCAGCGCGATGTCTTCAGCCGTGGGCTCATGATCCATGGTCTGGGCCAGATGCCGGGCGGCGCGCAAATAGGTGTTGATTTCCTTGATGATGTGGATGGGCAGGCGGATGGTGCGGGTCTGATTCATGATGCCACGCTCGATGGTCTGACGAATCCACCAAGTGGCATAGGTGGAAAAGCGAAACCCCCGTTCGGGATCGAACTTCTCGACCGCATGGATCAAGCCCAGATTACCTTCCTCTATCAGGTCCAGTAGCGACAGACCGCGATTGAGGTAACGGCGAGCAATCTTGACCACCAGCCGCAAATTGCTCTCCACCATGCGGTTACGGGCCGCGGCATCGCCGCGCTGGGCCAGCCGGGCGAAGTGGATCTCTTCGCTGGCGGTCAACAAAGGAGAATAACCGATTTCGCCCAGATACAGGCGGGTGGCATCCATTTCCTCGACCGTCACCTCCCGCTCGGGCGTCGCTCGACACTCATCGACGCCTGCTATCTCATTGACCGGCTCGTCTGATATCAGCCCGGCATCCTCCACCAGCAGTATGGGCTCCGATGATGCCTCCAACCCATGAACCGCATCCCTCTCCAGCGACCGATCAATCTGTTTTAGCATGGCGACCTCCTGTTTGGGTAAAGCAGACACCCGAAATTGTTCAACTCGGCAAAAAGCGCAAGGGATCGACCGGCTTGCCATTTTCCCGCACCTCGAAATGCAGGGCGGGGGGGTTGTTGTCATTGCCGAGTTCGGCGATGGCCTGACCCTTGCTCACCCGGTCGCCTTCATCGACCAGCATCCGGCCCAGGTAACCATAGGCGCTGAGCAGGCTGTCCGAATGCTTGACGATGATCAGCTGGCCATAACCTCGCAGGCCGCTGCCCTTGTACACGACTTGACCACTCGAAGCGGCGCGCACCGGCTGACCGGGCTGACCGCCGATCTGAATGCCCTTGCCACCCAGTTCGGCGGGATTGAACCGTTTCACCAGGCGGCCTTCGGTCGGCCAGTCCCAGTTGCCGGAACCACGGCCGGGAGCGACCTGCGGCGTATCGGTACGAGCCACTGTCGGCTGGCTGGTCACCGCTGGCTGGCTCGGCGGCCGGGCTGTCGCGCGCGGCGGCGCGCCCTGCCAATCCGGCGGTGGTGTCAGCCGCAAACGCTGCCCGGCCAGAATCCGATCAGGCGAATCCAGGCGATTCCAGGCGGCGATATCGCGATAATCCAGACCATAGCGCCAAGCGATGCGAATCAGGTTCTCACCGCGCACGACGACATGCTGTTCGACCTGCGGTCCCTGATCCCGGCTTTCGATCGGTGCCAAACTACCACAGGCCGACAAGCAGCCGGTCAACAGCAGCACTATACCGAGTCGCCAGACCATCAGTGATTGATCCATAGGTAAAGAATGACCGCCAGCACCACCGTCGCCCAACCGAGTCGTTCAATATGGGTAAGTAACAGGCTTTCCATGCGTACCCCGCCCCAGCGCATCAGGCTGGCCACCAGCATGAAGCGCGCTCCGCGTCCGATCAGCGAGGCCACCACGAACGGCAACAAGGCCATCGCCGTGGCACCGGCCGCAATCGTGAATACCTTGTAAGGAATGGGAGAAAAACCCGCCAGAAAGATCACCCAGAATCCCCACTCGGCAAACCAGGTCACCGCTCGCAGGTACCGGTCCCAGTAGCCCAGCTGGTGCAGCAGCGGCTCGACCAGCTCGAACAGAAACAGGCCAATAATATACCCCAACACACCACCCAGCACCGAGGCAATGGTGGTCAAAAAAGCATAGTGCCAGGCCAGTTGCGGCTTGGCCAGCGACATCGGAGCCAGCATGACGTCCGGGGGGATCGGAAAAAACGACGATTCGGCGAAACTCAGGGCACCGAGATACCAGGGAGCATGGCGGTGCCGGGCCCAGCGCATCACCCGAACATACAGGCCGGCGAACAGCATGATCAGCACACGCCTCCCAGCAGGGGGACGAAGATGACGGGTCCCAGCGAGCTGCGTTCGATGCCATAGGCTCGACGTTCCAGCTGGATCAGTTCCTGACCGTTGCCGTTGCCCACCGGGGCCAGCAGTCGGCCACCCACGGCCAGCTGCTCCAGCAACGCAGCCGGGATTCGTTCACCTGCGGCGGTAATCATGATGCCATCGAATGGCGCATAGCGTGGCCAACCCAGGACTCCGTCGTCGTATTTTAGCCGCACATTGGACAGACCCAAAGTGCGCATCCGCTCGCGCGCCTGTTCCAGTAGACGACCGATACGCTCTACGGAATAGACCCGTTCGACCAGCTTGGCGAGAACAGCCGCCTGATAACCCGATCCGGTACCGATTTCCAGTACCCGCGCGCGCGGCCCCCCGGCCAGCAGGGCACTGGTCATGCGGGCGACGATGTAAGGCTGCGAAATGGTCTGACCGAAGCCGATCGGCAGGGGGGAATCTTCATAAGCGCGGCTGGCCAGGGCCTCGTCCACGAACAGATGTCGCGGCACATCCAGCAAGGCGGCCAGCACCCGTTCATCGTCGATGCCACGTTGCCGCAAGCGCTCGACCAGACGCTGCCGGGCACGCAGCGAGGTCATTCCGGCACCCCGCAAGTCGCTCATAAGCCTTGCAGCCACTGCGACAAGGATTCCAGCGCCGAGTAGCGGGTCAGATCCACGGTCAGCGGGGTTACCGAGACATGCCGGCTGCGGATGGCGTGGAAATCCGTTCCCGGACCGGCATCCTGCTCCGGTCCGGCCGGACCGATCCAGTAAATCGGTCGTCCGCGTGGATCGAAAGCCTGCACGATGGGTTCGGACTTGTGACGATTCCCTAGTCGAGTAACCTGGAAACCGGCCAACTCCTCCCAGGGTACATCGGGCACGTTGACATTGAGTATGGTGTCCCCGGGCAAGGGTCGTTCGCTGAGATAATGCACCAGCCGTCGGGCCACCCGGGCGCCGGTGTCGAAGTGCCGAGGACTGCCGGTGACCATGGACACGGCGATCGCCGGCAGACCCAGAAAGCGCCCCTCCATGGCGGCCGCCACCGTGCCCGAGTAGATCACGTCGTCACCCATATTGGCCCCGGCGTTGATCCCCGATACCACCATGTCCGGCTCCTCGTCCAGCAGACCGGTGATGGCCAGGTGGACACAGTCGGTAGGCGTGCCCGCCTCGACGCTGAGAAATCCGTTGTCATGCCGGGTCACGTATAGCGGCCGGCGCAGGTTCAGCGAATTGCTGGCACCGCTGCGGTCCCGGTCGGGAGCCACGACCGTCACCTCGCCAATGGTGCCCAGGGTTTCCGCGAGATGGCGCAAACCAGGCGCCTGATACCCATCGTCATTGCTGACCAGGATTCTCACGAGCGACTCCGTTCACCTGCAACCCGAGCGCGGTAGCAGGGTCCAATGGACAGCTGTAATGATGAGTTGACGATGGTAGGCAATTCGGTTTAAACCTTCTGACAGGATACGATTCGAGGGCGGTGCACAGCATGCTTTCCGATGAAGAGCGCGCCTTGTTCCGCCAGGCGGTCGGCGAAGTCAAGCGCCTGCGTGATGACCGCGTCGAGCCGACCGCCAAAGCACCGGCGCCCTACCCGAAATCGACCCGGACCGACGAGGAACAGGTGCTGGATGATGCGTTGTACGGTCCGCTGGAGCCCTCCGAGCTGGATACCGGGGAGGAACTGTACTATCACCGCGACGGTATTCAGCATGGCGTATTGCGCAAGCTGCGCCGGGGTCAGTACCGGATCAGCGCGCAGCTGGACCTGCACGGGATGAATGTGACTGCCGCGCGCAGCGCCTTCACCCGCTTCCTGCGCGAAGCCAAACGGGATCATCTGAGCTGTGTGCGCATCATCCATGGCAAGGGCAATCGCTCCCGAAACAAGGGGCCGGTCCTCAAGACCAAGGTCAACCACTGGTTGCGCCAGCGCGACGACGTGCTGGCCTTCTGTTCGGCACGCCCGGTGGATGGCGGCACGGGGGCGGTTTATGTTCTGCTCAGCCGGCATTGATCGGGGAACCCGCGATAAGCTGGCCGGCATTATACGGAATTCGGCGACCGTGCATCATCCCGACGCTGCGATAAGCACCACGGCGTGCGCCGCGATGCCCTCCTCCCGGCCCAGATAGCCGAGCCGTTCGGTGGTCGTCGCTTTGACGTTGACCTCGCCGACGGCCAAGCCGAGGTCCTCGGCCAGATTGACGCACATCGCCGCGATATGCGGCGCCAGCCGAGGGGCCTGGGCGATGAGAGTCGCATCCAGATTGGTCGCCCGCCAACCACGTTCGCTCAACAGCGACACGACCTCGCGCAGCAGCAAGCGGCTGTCACTGCCGGCATAGCGGGGATCAGTGTCGGGGAAGTGTCGGCCGATATCACCGAGGGCCGCGGCCCCGAGCAGCGCGTCGCAAACGGCATGCAGCAGCACATCGCCATCGGAATGCGCCAGCAGACCCCGCGTGTGGGGTATCCGGACCCCGCCCAGGGTGATGCTTCCGCCCGGGCCGAAGGCATGCACATCGAAGCCATGCCCGATCCTCAACCCCGGCATGAGGACCGCTCGTGGCGCAGATGGAACTCGGCCAGGGCCAGATCCTCCATCCGGGTGACCTTGAAATTGTCCGCATGACCCATGACCAAACGCGGGGCGTAGCCCGCCGCCTCCAGGGCCGAGGACTCGTCGGTGACCTGACGCCCCGCCTTCAGGCAGGTTTCCAGTGCTTGGCGCAACAGGCCGTAGCGGAACAGCTGCGGCGTCTGAGCATGCCACAAACCGGCGCGGGGCACGGTCTCCAGGACCCTGCCCGAACCGTCCGCCCGTTTCAGGGTATCGCACACCGGCACGGCCAGCAGACCACCCACGGGATCATCGGCCAGGGTATCGAGCAGGTGGCGCAGATCGGCGGAGCGGACGCAGGGACGCGCGGCATCGTGCACCAGCACCCAGTCCTCCTCGCTGGCTGGTTCCGCCAGGCACAGCAGCCCGTTCAACACCGACTGACAGCGCTCCTCCCCACCCGTGGCAAGCCACAGTGGCTTGGCGCCGCGATAGGCCAGCATCGGCCAGTAGCGGTCGTTATTCGCCAGCACCACCACCCCGCCCACCACCTGCGGCAGGGCCAGCAAGCGGTCCAGGCTGTGTTCCAGCATGGTGCGGCCCAGCAAGGGCAGGTACTGCTTGGGTCGATCGGCGCCCAGCCGCGCGCCGCTGCCGGCGGCCGCCATCAACAGCCAGTGCCGGGCCACGACCGCTCAGCGCTCATCCGGTTCGATCAGCCGGACGAAGGTCTCTCCACTGCGGATCATGCCCAGCTCGCTGCGGGCCCGTTCCTCGACCGCATCGGTACCGGCCTTGAAGCTGCTCACATCGTGGGCCAGGGCGCGGTTGCGGGCCGTCCGCTGATCATTCACCAACTGCTGGGCGGCAACCACGGATTGCAGATGCGCCAGCTTGCGCAGTCCATGGGCAGGGTCCAGCCAGACCCGGTAAGCCAGCCAGGCCAGAATCAGACTCAAACCCAGATACAGACCGATGAGTACCGCCCGGCCGGCTCGGACACCGGGCAGGGTCTGCGGCGGCCGTGATTCCGCCTGGGTCGGATTGCCGCTCTCGACGGTACTGTTCACACGGGCGAAGGCTTTTACCATGGGGTCATTCCTGGCCAATGTCTTCGAGCAACAGATCACCATTGCGCTTTACCGCGCGGTCGAGTTCGACCAGCACGCCGAGCAGGGCTTCCATGCGGTCCAGTGGCCAGGCATTGGGGCCATCGGATAGCGCCTGGTCGGGCTGCGGATGGGTTTCCATGAACAGGCCACTGATCCCCGCCGCCACTGCCGCCCGGGCCAGCACCGGCACAAACTCGCGCTGCCCGCCCGAACGACTGCCCTGCCCGCCCGGCAACTGCACCGAGTGGGTGGCATCGAACACCACCGGACAGCCGGTGGAGCGCATCACGACCAGGGAGCGCATATCGGAAACCAGATTGTTATAACCGAAGGACACCCCGCGCTCGCAGACCATGATCTGCTCGTTGCCGGTGGACTTGGCCTTCTCGACG
>CAYMHN010000066.1:0-10806 GCA_964390235.1 uncultured Candidatus Competibacteraceae bacterium | reverse complement strand
CCCGCTGACCGTGGGCGGTGGCATCCGCAGCCTGCACGACATCCGCCGGATGCTCAATGCCGGTGCCGACAAGGTTTCGATCAACACGGCGGCGATCCACGATCCGAACTTCGTTCGCGAGGCCGCCGAGCGGTTCGGCAACCAGTGCATCGTGGTGGCCATTGACGCTAAATCGGTGGCACCCGGGCAGTGGGAAATCTTCACGCACGGCGGTCGACGCGCCACCGGTATCGATGCGGTGGCATGGGCGTGCCGGATGGCGGACTACGGCGCGGGCGAGATCCTGTTGACCAGCATGGACCGCGATGGTACCCGGCAGGGTTTCGACGTAGCCTTGACCCGGGCGATCAGCGAGGCGGTGCCGGTGCCGGTGATCGCCTCTGGCGGGGTCGGTGAGCTGGCCCATCTGGCTGCGGGCATCATCGAAGGCAGGGCGGATGCCGTGCTGGCGGCCAGTATTTTCCACTTTGGCGAATACACCATCGGCGAGGCCAAGCGCTTTCTGGCTCACCAGGGTATCGAGGTGCGTCTATGAGCACCGAGGACTGGCTGGATGGCGTGCGCTGGAATGCCGACGGGTTGCTGCCCGTCATTGCCCAGGAGGCGGTCGGTGGCAAGGTGCTGATGCTGGCCTGGATGAATCGGGATGCCTTGCTGGAAACCGTCCGCCGGGGCGAGGCGGTTTACTGGTCACGCTCACGCAGCCGTTTATGGCACAAGGGCGAGACCTCCGGTCACATCCAGAAAGTCCGTGCAATCCGGCTGGATTGCGACCATGATGCGCTGCTGCTGGAGGTCGAACAACTCGGTGGCATCGCCTGTCACACCGGGCGCCAGAGCTGCTTTTATCAGCAATTGCAGGATACTGGCTGGCAGCCGGTTGATCCGGTACTCAAGGATCCGGAGGCGATCTATTCCTCATGAGCGATGTGTTGCAACAATTGGCGACGATACTGGAAAGCCGCAAGCAGGCCGAACCGGACAGTTCCTATGTGGCCGAACTGTATGCCAAGGGTCTGGATGCGATCCTCAAGAAAGTCGGTGAAGAGGCGACGGAGACCCTGCTGGCGGCCAAGAATGGCGAGCCCCGGCAACTGGTGCATGAAACGGCTGATCTCTGGTTTCATACCCTGGTGATGCTGGCGCACCAAGGATTGGGTCCGGACGCCGTGCTGGCCGAACTGCGGCGACGGTTCGAGCGTTCCGGGCTGGAAGAAAAGGCGGCCCGACAGGGTCAATGAGTTTCAATCACTTGCGGCGGCGATAGCGCTGTCGCGACCGGTTTGAGGTGATTATCATGGGTGGTATAAGCATTTGGCAGTTGTTGATCATTCTGGCCATCGTCCTGGTACTGTTCGGTGCCAAGCGGCTGCGCAATCTGGGTACCGACCTGGGAGCTTCGGTCAAGGGTTTTCGGGAAGCCATGAAAGAGGGCGACAAGGAAGACGAGGGTGACAAGCCCGAGCAGAAGACTACCGCGGAACGCGCTATCGATCCGCAGGCGGGCAAGGACCGGGTGATCGACGGCGAGGTGGTCAAGGACAAGGATCGCGCCTGATCCCGGAGACCTTGCCATGTTCGATATGGGCATGTGGGAGATCCTGCTGATCGGCGTGATTCTGCTGATCGTGGTGGGTCCGGAGCGACTGCCCAAGCTGGCGCGTACCGCCGGGCTTTGGATCAACAAGGCGCGCAGCATGGTGGCTTCGGTTCGTTCGGAAGTGGAGCGCGAGTTGCGGGTCGAGGAATTGCGTCGCTCCATCAGCGAACAAACCAAAACCGAGGAGTTCCGCAAATTGACCGACGAGGTCAAGGCTATCGGTTCGGATCTCGGCAGCTCCATCGACAAGAGCACCAGTCGGGTCGGCGATACCCTGCGCTCGGTTGGTGGTTCGAAAACCGATGCCAGTCCCGTCGCGACGCCCGACAACGACCCGCAGGATCCAGGCCCCCCCGATTCCCGGCCGGCCAGCCCGGCTACCGCCCGGCCGGATAGTACCGTCCCGGCGGCGGGTAACGCCGCTTCCATCGCCGAGGGTTCCAGTACCGCCAACACCGCGGAACGCGGCTCGGCCAACCGCGGGCAGGAGTAATAACGCGTGGCTTCATCCGCCGAAGACGATCAGGAACAGCCTTTTCTCAGCCATTTACTGGAATTGCGCGACCGGTTGCTGCGCATGATTGTTGGCGTTCTGCTGGTGTTCATCGTCCTGGTGCCGTTCGCCAATCCCCTGTATCAGACGATCTCCCGGCCGCTGCGCGACCAGTTGCTGCATGGCAATCAGATGATCGCCACCGGTACCGTGACTCCTTTTCTGGTACCCATCAAGCTGGTGCTGGCCCTGTCATTCTTCATCGCCCTGCCCTGGGTGCTGTATCAGCTGTGGGCTTTTGTCGCACCTGGTCTTTACCGCCATGAAAAGCGGATGGTGACGCCCCTGGTCATATCCAGTACCGTATTGTTCTACTGCGGCATGGCCTTCGCCTATTTCGTGGTTCTGCCGTTGTTTTCGGCTTTCATGGCGGGTACCACGCCGGAAGGTGTCAGCTGGATGCCTGATATCAACCTTTATCTCAGCTTCTTGTTAACCCTGTTCTTCGCCTTTGGTATCGCCTTCGAAGTCCCGGTGGCCGTGATCATCCTGTGCATGACCGGCATCACCACACCGGCTGCGATGGCCGCGAAGCGGCCGTATATTTTTGTGGGTGCGTTCGTGGTCGGCATGTTGCTGACACCCCCGGATGTCATTTCCCAGACCCTGCTGGCTTTGCCCATGTGGCTGCTGTTCGAGATCGGGCTCATCCTGGCGCGCATCATGTTGCGTCGCAAGTCGGAGTTGGCGGGCGATAACACCTCGTGAATCCGCAGCCTATTCCAGCTCGATTTGCCCCTCGATGGTGTGCGAGAGATTCAAGCCGGCAACGCTTAGCGTGACCTTGACGGACAGCGTCTCGTCACCTTGCAAGCGACCGCTGTTGAGTGCCTCGTGCACGGCGGCTTCGATTTCGCGTTGTGAAGTAACGCCAACGCGCTTCAGATACTTGCGTAACGACATATTGAAGGTGTCTTCATTCATGGTCGATGGTCTCCGGTAGAGGAATGTTTCACGTGAAACATTCTAATACGCCATCGATGGTTCACGTGAAACATCTTGTTGAACCACATGTGCAGAATGCGCGGCGCTCAAGCTATACTTGCGAGCCTTCCGGCCGCTGAATCCCGGTACTGTCCTTTGCGATTTGGAGCTACGGTGTACGACGTCAAGACCTTTCAGGGCATGATTGCTGCCTTGCAGGACTACTGGTCCGAACAGGGGTGCATTCTGATGCAGCCTTACGACATGGAAGTCGGGGCCGGTACTTTCCACCCGGCCACATTTCTGCGCGCCCTGGGTCCGGAACCCTGGAGGGCGGCTTACGTACAACCCTCGCGCAGACCCACCGACGGACGTTACGGCGAGAATCCCAACCGCTTGCAGCACTATTACCAGTACCAGGTGGTGCTCAAGCCCTCTCCAGCCGATCTGCAGGAGTTGTATCTGGGTTCTCTTGAACGGCTAGGGATCGACCCCCTGGTACACGATATCCGCTTTGTCGAAGACAACTGGGAATCCCCCACCCTGGGAGCCTGGGGTTTGGGCTGGGAAGTCTGGCTGAACGGCATGGAAGTCACCCAGTTCACCTATTTCCAGCAAGCGGGTGGACTGGACTGTCGACCGGTAACCGGTGAGCTGACCTACGGTCTGGAACGGATCGCCATGTACCTGCAAGGAGTTGAAAGCGTCTACGATCTGGTCTGGATCGACGGGCCACTAGGGCGGGTCAGCTATGGCGATGTCTACCACCAGAACGAAGTCGAGATGTCGCGCTACAACTTCGAGTTGGCCGACACCGATGCCTTGTTCGCCTGGTTCGATATCTGCGAGCGGGAAAGCAGCAAGCTCATCGAACAGGGCTTGCCATTGCCGGCCTACGAGATGACGCTGAAAGCCTCGCATACCTTCAATCTGCTGGACGCACGCAAGGCGATTTCGGTGACCGAGCGTCAACGCTATATTCTGCGGGTACGCGCCCTGGCCCGGGCTGTTGCCTTGAGTTATTACGAATCACGGGAAAAACTGGGCTTTCCGATGTGTCGCCGGGAGGTGGCGGATGACTGAGGCCAGCATGGCAACGGATGACTTGTTGATCGAAATCGGTACCGAGGAACTCCCCCCCAAGGTTCTACCGAAGCTCGCCGAAGCGTTCGAGCAGGGCGTGGTTGCTGGTCTGAGCGGCGCCGGCCTCGGACATGGAACCAGTCGTCGCTTTGCCACTCCCCGGCGCCTAGCCGTGTTGATCCATGCTGTGTCGACCATCCAACCGACACGGCGACAGGAGCGACGTGGTCCGGCGCTGGCAGCCGCCTTCGATGCCCAAGGGCGGCCAACCCGAGCGGCCGAGGGTTTTGCGCGCTCCTGCGGTGTCGAAGTTTCCGACCTGGCGACGCTGGAAACCAATCAGGGCGCCTGGCTGGTACACACACGAACCGAACCCGGCCAGGCGGCCGCCGCCCTGCTTCCAGAAATCGTCAAGACGGCCCTGGACGCACTGCCGATACCGAAGCGGATGCGCTGGGGATCAGGTAGCGACGAGTTTTCGCGGCCGGTGCGCTGGATCGTGCTACTGCTGGGTGAACAGGTGATCCCCGCCCGACTGTTCGGTCTGGAGGCGGGCAGGCTGAGCCGAGGTCATCGGTTTCATCACCCCGAGCCGATCCTGCTGACTCGACCGGCAGAATACATCGAGTTACTGCGCCAGCCCGGGCGGGTGATCGTCGATTTTGAACAGCGCCGCGAGCTGATTCACCGCCAGATCGAGGCATTGACCCAAGCAGCCGGTGGCCGCGCGGTGGTCGATCCGGAACTGCTGGATGAAGTCACCGCACTGGTGGAGTGGCCGGTCGCGTTGTTGGGGAATTTCGAGCCGCGCTTTCTGGATGTACCAGCCGAGGCGCTAATCAGTACCATGCAGGGTAATCAGCGCTATTTCCCACTGGTCGATGCCGTCGGCAACCTGTTGCCACACTTCATCACCGTCGCCAATCTGGATAGCCGCGCCCCTGATCAGATACGCGCGGGTAATGAGCGCGTGATTCGCCCACGATTCAGCGATGCCGAGTTCTTCTGGAATCAGGACCGCAAGCAATCGCTGGCCAGTCGCCGTGCAGCGCTGGGCAAGGTGATTTTCCAGCAGCAACTGGGTACTCTGCACGACAAAACCGAGCGCTTGTCGCGCTTGGTGGCAGCTATTGCCGATCCCGCCGACCTGGTGCTGGTGGAGCGCGCCGCCTCATTATCCAAGTGCGACCTGCTGACCGATATGGTCCAGGAATTCCCCGAGTTGCAGGGTACCATGGGGCGCTACTATGCTCTGCATGACGGTGAACCCGCGGAGGTGGCCGCGGCACTTGAGGAATACTATCAACCACGTTACGCCGGAGACCGGATTCCGGCTACCCGGACCGGTCGTATCCTGGCCCTGGCGGAGCGTCTGGACACCCTGATCGGGATTTTCGCCATCGGGCAGGTGCCGAGCGGCAACAAAGACCCTTTCGCCCTGCGCCGCGCTGCCCTCGGGGTGATCCGGATCATCATCGAGGGCGAACTCGATCTCGACTTGCGGCAGGTATTGCAGCAGACCGCACAGGGCTTTGCTGGAGCGATCGATGGTTTGGCCGCCGTTGAGCCGGTATTCGGCTTCATCATGGAACGTTTGCGTGGCTACTACCTGGACCAGGGATTGCGGGTCGATTTGTTCGAAGCGGTGTTGGCGACCCGCCCGACCAGACTGCTGGACTTCGACCATCGCATGCGGGCGATGGACGCATTCGGTCAACGACCCGAAGCGATAAGCCTCGCTGCCGCCAACAAACGTATCCGCAATATCCTGCGCAAGACCGATGAAACGGATGCATTGCTCCCTGCTCCACGTCGCGAATTGATGGTGGAAGTCGCCGAGCAGGCACTGGCCGATGCCCTGGAGCAGATCAGCGATCCCGTCATCCAGCTTACCGGATCGGGTCGATACGAGCCGGCACTTGAGCATCTGGCTACCTTGCGTGAGCCAGTCGATCGATTTTTCGATGAGGTCATGGTCTTGGCTGAAGATGAGACACTACGCCGTAACCGACTGGCTTTGCTAGCCCGGTTGAGCGGTCTGTTCGATCGGATCGCCGATTTTTCACGATTGCAGGGTTGACGTGAAACCGATGTTTCACGTGAAACATTATCAGCACTACCGACTGATGGTCGTGCGGACAAGCTGACGACATGAAATCGTCATCGACCATGCTGAACCGCTTGCTGTTGGTGTCACGCGCGCTGGTGTTCTATCTGGGGCTGGGGGTTTCCACGCTAGTGATGGGGCCGCTGGTCGTATTGGCTTACCCCTTGGGGTTCGAGCGGCGTTATGCCTTGTCTCGCGCCTGGACGGGTTTCAATATCCGCTGGCTCCAATGGACCTGCGGAGTCGACTATCGGATCAGTGGTTTGGAAAACCTGCCCCGGGAGCCGGTCATCGTCCTGGCCAAACATCAGTCGACCTGGGAAACCCTGTTCCTGCACTGGCGACTGCCAGCGGTGGCCTGGGTGCTCAAGCGCGAACTGATGTGGTTTCCGGTTTTCGGCTGGGCTTTGGCCGTGCTGGAGCCCATCGCCATCAACCGCAAGGCTTCCTCGGAAGCGGTGGCTCAGATTCTCGATCAAGGCAAACGCTATCTGGACAAGGGCCGTTGGGTGCTGCTGTTCCCCGAAGGCACGCGCACCGCACCCGGCCAACGCCGCCGCTACAAGCTCGGCGGTGCCAGGCTGGCCGCCCATACCGGCTATCCGATCCTGCCGATCGCCCATAACGCCGGCGAATTCTGGCGCCGGCGAGGGCTGGTCAAGTACCCGGGGACGATACAGGTGGTGATCGGCCCGCTGATACACACCCGAGGGCTGAGCGCCCAGGTGATCAACGAACGTGCCGAGCGCTGGATCGAGGAAACCGTGGCCGGGATCAGCCAGCGCGAACTCCCGTCGGCGACACTGGCCAACCAAGACTGACCGTTTCACTCCGGCTCGAACAGCGACTGCTGCGGCGTGTTGCGTTCCGGCAGGCCGAATACCCGATAAGCATGGTTGGTGGCCATGCGACCACGCGGGGTGCGCATGAGGTAACCTTGCTGCAGCAGATACGGCTCCAGCACATCCTCGACCGTCCCGCGCTCTTCACCCAGGGCCGCCGCCACCGTATCCAGACCCACGGGCCCACCATCGAACTTGTCGATGATGAGCCGCAACAGGCGACGATCCATTTCGTCGAAACCGTAATCGTCCACCTTGAGCATGGCCAGGGCCTGCTGTGCAACCGCCGTGCTGATCCTGCCATCGGCCCTGACCTGGGCGTAATCCCGCACCCGGCGCAGCAAGCGGTTGGCAATCCGCGGCGTGCCCCGGGAACGCCGTCCGATCTCGCCGGCGCCGTCGGCCTCGGTCGGTACATTCAGGATTTCCGCCGCCCGCTGCACGATGCGGGTCAGTTCGGCATCGGTGTAGAATTCCAGGCGCTGCACGATGCCGAACCGGTCCCGTAACGGCGAAGTCAGCAGTCCGGCGCGGGTGGTGGCACCGACCAGGGTGAACGGAGGGAGTTCCAGCTTGATCGAGCGGGCGGCTGGTCCTTCGCCGATCATGATGTCCAGCTGATAGTCCTCCATCGCCGGATACAGAACTTCCTCCACCATCGGACTCAGACGGTGGATCTCATCGATGAACAGCACATCATGCGATTCGAGATTGGTCAGCAGCGCGGCCAGATCGCCAGGGCGCTCCAGCACCGGGCCGGAAGTATGGCGCAGGTTGACCCCGAGTTCCGCGGCGATGATATGCGCCAGGGTGGTCTTGCCCAGACCGGGAGGACCGAACAGCAGCACATGATCCAATGCCTCCCTGCGCCCCCGGGCTGCGTCGATGAAGATTTCCAGCTGTTCGCGCAATACCACCTGACCGACATACTCGGCCAGTTTCCGGGGGCGGATGGCCCGGTCCAGCGCGGCATCCTCGCTGCTGGATTGCGGTGCGATCAGACGGTCGGCTGGGTTCATGGATTTGGCTGCACTGTCGAGTTGCTTGTTCAACGCCTCACCGCCGCCTGCAAGGCCTGACGAATGATGTCCTCGCTGCTCAGACCCGTGCAATCCATAGCTTTCACCATGCGGCCGGCGTCGGCGGGTTTATACCCCAGCGCGATCAGGGCGCTGATGGCATCGTCGAGTGCGCTGGCTGGCAGGGTGGGTGGCTTTCCGGACAGTACCGATGTTTCCACGCCCAGTGCCGGATTGCGGATTCGGTCGCGCATTTCCACCACCAACCGTTCCGCTGTCTTCTTGCCGATGCCGGGCAAGCGGACCAGGGCATTGGTATCACCTTCCTGTACACAACGGGCGAAGGTATCGGCATTCATCCCCGACAGAATCAGCAGCGCCAGTTTCGGGCCCACGCCGCTGATCCGGATCAGGTCGCGGAACAGGGCGCGCTCCTCCAGGGTGGCGAATCCGTACAGCAGGTGCGCGTCCTCGCGCACGGTCAGGTGGGTATGCAAGACGATCTCGTCACCGCTGGCGGGCAGCAGCGCAAAGGTGTTCAAGGAGGCCTCCATCTCGTAACCCACACCACCCGCTTCGACCAGTAACAGAGGGGGGTGCTTGAGCAACAGAGTACCGCGCAGTCGCCCGATCATCGAGCTTCGCTCATGGGCTGCCGTCCTGCATCTCGGCGAGTACTTCGTCGGGAAAATCGGCATTGGAGTAGACGTTCTGGGTATCGTCCAGCTCCTCCAGCATATCCAGCAGCTTGAGCATCCGGACGGCATCCTCGACCTCCAATGGGGCCGTCGCCGTGGCCCGCATGGTAACCTCGGCGTCGTCGGGCACCAGGCCAGCATCCACCAGGGCCTGCTTGACGGTCTGGAATTCGGCCGGGTCGGTGAGCACCTCGATCGAGCTGTCGTCGCTGCTGACGATATCCTCGGCACCCGCTTCCAGCGCGGTTTCCATGATCCGCTCCTCGTCGCTGCCGGGCGGATAGCTGAGTACCCCGAGCTGGTTGAACTGGAACGCCACCGAACCGCTAGTGCCCAGATTACCGCCGCATTTGGAAAACGCGTGCCGTACCTCGGCCACGGTACGGTTGCGGTTGTCGGTCATGCAATCGACGATCACCGCCGCGCCGCCCGGTCCATAGCCCTCGTAACGGATTTCCTCGTACTCGACCCCTTCCAGATCACCAGCGCCACGCTTGATGGCGCGCTCGATGGTGTCCTTGGGCATATTGGCGGCCAGCGCCTTGTCCATCACCAGGCGCAGTCGCGGATTGGTTTCCGGATCGGAACCACCCCTGCGGGCCGCTACGGTGATTTCCCGGATCAGTCGGGTAAAAACCTTCCCGCGCTTGGCATCCTGAGCCCGCTTGCGGTGCTGGATATTGGCCCATTTACTGTGTCCCGCCATGGTTTCTCCGCTTGTGAATGAAAGCTCTCAGCGGTGAATTTTATCACCTTGCGAGGAGTGATCCATGGTCGAACAGCCCGTGGCGCAGAAAGTGCGTGATCTGCCGCACCACCGGTGCGGAATACAGCAAGCGGGTATGATTGCACGCCAGGTGGATATGGTCGCGCATGCCCGGACAGCGGGTTTCGGCCACGCTGACCGTGCCATCATGGGGTTCGGGGAGTTCCATCAGCAGTTGGCCGAGACCATGGCGGGCCACCCCGGCCAGTGAGCCGAGTTCCCGATCGGCTGGCCAGTCGGGTACCCCGCCGAGCAGACCCTGTTCGCGACTGGCGCCGAGTAGCCAGCCCAGCCCCTGGCTTTGCAAGCGCCGTGCAACCGCACTACCCTGGTGGGGGGTGCCCAGGGTCACGCAGCGTCCCGGCGGCAAGCGCCCGCCATGCTCCGCCAGCAAGTGGCGCAGAATCAGTCCGCCCAGGCTGTGGCCGATATAATGCACTCGCGGGGCGTCGAGTGCTCGCACCCGCTCCAGCAAGCGGATGGCGTTGGCGGCTGGAGGACGGCGCAGGCTCGCATAAGTGCAAATGAAGGGCTGCCACCCCGCAGCGCGCAGCCGGGATGCCAGCGGTCTCAGCATGAAACCGTACATGTAAATGCCGTGCAGCAGCACGACGGGCTCGGGGCGGGGCATCTCAGCGTTCCGGAACCCAGCGCAGAATGGCCTCGCGATTGGTCCAGGAAGTGGTCTTGGCCGCCGCCTGATCGCGCGGTAACCAGAGGTACTCACTGTGTTCATGCCGGCTGAGTCGGATCGGCACCGGCGCGGGCAGTTCGAGCCGAAATACATGCTCCCGGTTCTCGGTAACGCCGGGCGCATAACGCGCCCGCCATTCGGGTTTGATCGGAAAGCACTGGCTGTGCTGGCAGTCGAGGATCGGCAACTCGCCCTCCAGGCCGGTCTCCTCGGCCAGTTCGCGACGGGCGGCCTGCGAGGGATCGGTTTCGTCCCAGCGCAGACTGCCGGTCACCGACTGCCAGAAATCGGGCGGTCGGACCCGGCGCAGCAGCAAGACTTCGCCCGCAATGGTATAAACCACGACCAGAACCGATTCAGGCCGTTTACAGGATGAGGACATGAGATACCCGCCGCAACGTGGGCCAGTGTACCAGTTTGCCGGCCTTTTGCTGATCGCCCTGCTGGTCGCCCAGTTGACCGGCTGCGGCGATCCACCCGCCCGCCTGGAACCGCTGGCGCCGGAAGCGCCGATCGTCGC
>CAYMHN010000065.1:0-10815 GCA_964390235.1 uncultured Candidatus Competibacteraceae bacterium | reverse complement strand
CCTGGCCCTGGGCAAGGACATCGGTGGTCAGCCGGTCGTCGCCACCCTGGCCAAGATGCCGCACCTGCTGGTCGCGGGGACCACCGGCTCCGGCAAGTCGGTGGCGATCAATGTGATGCTGCTGAGCATGCTGTACAAGGCCACCCCGAACGAGGTGCGCCTGATCCTGATCGACCCCAAGATGCTGGAGCTGTCGGTCTACGAAAATATCCCCCACCTGTTGGCGCCGGTGGTGACCGACATGAAGGACGCGGCCAATGCGTTGCGTTGGTGTGTCGCGGAGATGGAGCGCCGCTATCGACTGATGGCGGCGCTCAAGGTGCGCAACATCGCCGGCTATAATCGTCAGGTCAAGGCCGCCGTCGATGCCGGCGAGCCACTCGCCGATCCCCTGTTCAAGCCCGTTCCGCTGGTTCCGGAAGCCGAAGTGCCGATTCTGACTCCGCTGCCGTTCATCGTGGGGGTGATTGATGAACTGGCCGACATGATGATGATCGTCGGCAAGAAGGTCGAGGAACTGATCGCCCGGTTGGCCCAGAAAGCCCGTGCCTCGGGTATTCATCTGATCCTGGCCACGCAGCGACCGTCGGTGGATGTGATCACCGGGCTGATCAAGGCCAATATACCGACCCGTATCGCCTTTCAGGTATCCGCCAAGGTCGATTCGCGCACCATACTCGATCAGATGGGGGCCGAAAACCTGCTGGGGCACGGCGATATGCTGTTTCAGCCACCGAGTTCCGGGTATCTGCTCCGGGTTCATGGCGCCTTTGTGGACGACCACGAGGTCAATCGGGTCGCCGAGTTTCTCAAGCAGACCGGTACGCCGGACTACCACGACGAGATCCTGAACGAGCCTGTCGAAATGCCTGCCGATGTGGCGGCTTACATCGGCGGTGGCGAGGGTGGCGAGGAAACCGATCCGCTGTATGATCAGGCGGTGAGGGTTGTGACCGAAACCCGCAAGGCCTCGATTTCCGGTGTCCAGCGGCGACTCAAGATCGGCTACAATCGTGCGGCCAGGATGATCGAGGAAATGGAGGTCGCTGGAATTGTCGGACCCTTGCAGTCCAACGGCAGCCGCGAGGTGCTGGCGCCACCACCACCGGAGGTCTGATCCGGTCAGCTGGCGCTCAGCTTGGTCGCCTTAGACTGGTAGCCGGTACATCAACCGGGAATACTACCCATGTTGCGTATATTCATTCTGTCGATTGCTCTGTTGCTGTTGGTTCCGATCGCCTCCGGCGAACCCCGGGGCTATTTCGCTGATTTGCGGTCCTTGACGGCCGATTTTTCCCAGACGCTATATGATGAACGCGGTCAGGTGCTGGAGCGGGCCAACGGTCGGATGTATATGCGGCGGCCGGGACAGTTTCGCTGGGATTATCGCAGTCCTTATCAGCAATTGATCGTTGCCGATGGCTCCCGCATCTGGCTATATGATCAGAGTCTGGAGCAGATCACCGTGCGACCCCTGGATGAGGCCCTGAGCGCCACGCCACTGGCCCTGCTTGGTGGCACCGAGCCCTTGGAGCGGATCTTTGCCATCGAGCGACTGCCGGCCCAGGGACAATTGGAGTGGTATCGATTGCAGCCCCATGAGTCCCGGGCCGAGGTCAGTTCACTGGCCCTGGCTTTCGAGTCCGGAGAGCTGCGGGTGCTGGAAATGGAAGATGGTCTGCGCCGCCGGACTCGACTGGCACTGGCCAATGTCGAACGCAACCCCGAGCTGGCTGCGTCGCTGTTCGAGTTTATCCCACCGCCGGGGGTCGATGTGCTTGGCCTGGAACCGTGACTGACGGAGTTACCGAGGTCTGGCGACCGTTGGCCGATCGCCTGAGACCGTCCCGGCTGGAGCAAGTGGTCGGTCAGCGCCATCTGCTGGCGCCGGGCAAGCCACTGTATCAGGCCCTGGCGGATGGCCGCCCCCACTCCATGGTGCTATGGGGGCCGCCCGGCACCGGGAAGACCACGCTGGCACGTCTGCTGGCCGGTAGCGGCGGGCACGAACTGGTCTGCCTATCAGCGGTATTGGCCGGGGTCAAGGAGGTTCGCGAAGCGATCGACCGGGCGCGGCATCGTCGGCAGACTCTACAGCGCGGCACGGTCTTGTTCGTCGACGAGGTTCATCGGTTCAACAAGGCCCAGCAGGACGCGTTTTTGCCTCATATCGAGGAGGGCGCCATCGTGTTCGTCGGTGCAACTACCGAAAATCCCGGTTTCGCTCTGAACAACGCCTTGCTGTCCCGAGTGCGCGTGTATGTGCTGCGCAGTCTGCAACAGGACGAATTGGTGCTGTTGCTGACTCGATCGATGCAGGCTGCACCGACCCCGGTGGTTTTTGATTCCGAGCACATCGAACAGCTCGCCCGGGCGGCGGACGGCGATGCCCGTCGGGCACTGACCCTGCTGGAACTCGGCATCGGTCTGACGGAAACTGGCCTGACGGTCGACGCCGCGGTGCGGGAGGCGGTGAGCGGGGGACTGCGCCAGTTCGACAACAAGGGTGATCTGTTCTACGAGCAGATTTCGGCCTTGCACAAATCGGTCCGAGGCAGTCAGCCGGACGCCGCACTGTACTGGCTTGCGCGCATGCTCGACGGTGGTTGCGAGCCGCGCTATATAGCCCGACGCTTGATTCGCATGGCGTCGGAAGATATCGGTAATGCCGATCCGCGTGCCCTGCAGCTGGCTTTGAACGCCTGGGAGGGCCACGAGCGTCTGGGTAGCCCCGAGGGGGAGTTGATGCTTGCCCAGGCCGTGATCTATCTCGCCTGCGCGCCCAAAAGCAACGCCGTCTATACCGCTTTCAAGCTGGCCCGTGAGGCGGTTGAGCGGCATGGCTCGCAAGCCGTGCCCGAGCATCTGCGTAATGCCCCCACAGCGTTACAGCGTGAACTCGGCCACGGCGAGGACTACCGTTATGCGCATGATGAAGCCCATGGCTATGCGGCTGGCGAACGCTATTTTCCCGAGGCGATGGGGGAGCAACGCTACTATCGACCCGTCCAGCGAGGGTTGGAAAAGAAAATCGCCGCCAAGCTGGAATGGCTTCGTGGCTTGGATGCGGAAGTAAATAAATGATTATTATATCATCATCTACAGATCCCCCTATTCAGCTCCCCATACCCTCAAGGTAGACTGTTCAACCTTATCAGGCCATACCCGCAAGATCGACCATGCTGGATCCACGACGATTAAGACAGGAACTCGAACAGACCGCGGGTAAACTCGCCCTGCGGGGTTACCGCCTCGACACGGCCCGTATCGAGGCGCTGGAGAATCAGCGAAAAGACCTGCAAGTCAGAACCGAGGAACTGCGCAACCAGCGCAACACGCGCTCCAAGACGATCGGGCAGGCCAAGGCGGCCGGCGAGAACATCGATGCCTTGCGCTCCGAGGTGGCTCTGCTGGGCGAACAGTTGGGCCAGTGCGAACAACAGTTGCACGCCGTGCAGTTCGAACTGACCGAGATCCAGCTCGACATCCCCAATCCGACCCACGAGTCGGTGCCCATCGGGCGGGACGAGACCGACAATGTCGAGGTGCGGTGTTGGGGACAGCCACCCGAATTCGGCTTCGACCCCCGCGATCACGTCGAACTGGGACGCGAGCGCCTGGATTTCGAGCTGGCCGCCAAGCTGACCGGTGCGCGCTTCGTGGTCAAACGGGGTGCACTGGCTCGCTTGCACCGGGCGCTTGCGCAATTCATGCTGGATTTGCATACCCGCGAGCACGGTTACGAGGAAGTCATGGTGCCGTACCTGGTCAACCAGGACACCCTGCAAGGTACCGGACAGTTGCCGAAATTCGAGTCCGATCTGTTCAAGCTGGCGGGGGAGAGCGGCTACTATCTGATCCCCACGGCCGAGGTACCGGTTACCAATCTGGTGCGTGGCGCAATCCTGGAGGCCGGGCAACTGCCCATGAAGCTGGTCTGTCATACCCCGTGTTTTCGCAGCGAAGCGGGTTCCTATGGCAAGGATGTACGCGGCATGATCCGCCAGCACCAGTTCGAAAAGGTCGAACTGGTGCACATCGTGCGACCCGATGAATCCTATCAAGCGCTGGAAGAACTGACCGCCAACGCCGAGCGGGTCTTGCAACTGCTGGGGCTGCCGCACAGGGTCGTGGCCTTGTGTACCGGAGACATCGGTTTCGGTGCCGCCAAGACCTACGATATCGAAGTGTGGTTGCCGGGGCAGGGCAAATACCGTGAGATCTCGTCATGCAGCAACTGTGAGGATTTCCAGGCTCGGCGTATGCAAGCACGCTGGCGCAATCCCGTCAGCGGCAAGCCGGAACTGGTGCATACCCTGAACGGCTCGGGCTTGGCCGTGGGAAGGACCTTGGTCGCGGTGCTGGAAAACTACCAGGACGAGGCTGGCCGGATTCGGGTGCCGGACGTGCTGGCACCTTATATGGGAGGGATAGCGCTAATTGAGTAACGTTCTTATATCATCATCTATAGCGCTCATGATACCGATGAATACGCAGAGAAGGTAGAAAGGCCTCGTCTTCGAGTCGTACATCCGAACGTCTGAGTCGCTCCTGACCGACCGGTTCCGGCGGCACCGGTACAAAAGCGGGGAGATCATCGCCTACGGGAAGCGGCACCAGCAGGGGCAGGGGAGTCTGAACCAGCCGACGTTGCGGTTCAATGGATTCGTCATACACGATATTCGCGCGCAAATGCGGACACACCGGGCGAATCCGTGCCAGCGGTTCACTGGCCGACAGGCGTGACAGCTTGTCGAGTTCGATCCGCCTTTGCACGGATTCCGCGCGCCGTTCCAGTAGCTGGCGGGCCCGAGCAATGCTGATCCGCTCGATCGTGCGGCCTTGCTTGGACCAGGTAAAACCTACCTTTAGTGGCTTGCGATCCAGCATGGGAATATGCCGATAGGCCTGCTTGAGATTCAACCGGGCAGTGCCCATGCAGCGCATGGCGCGGGCCACTTCGGCATCCCGGCTGGTATTCAATTCGGCCAGCAAGGCCTCGGCGCGGGACTTGCCCAAGGTCTTCAGCCCCAGAACCGTGGCCTTGAAGGCATCCTTGGTCTGATTGCAGTCACGGGCGGCTTGCAGGGTGTCGGCACTAGCGCCGATCAGTCCGGGACAGGTGATCGTCTCACGCCCGTCCTGGCCATCCTCATACCAGAGTGACAGGTACAGACGGGCGGCTTTGTCCCGCATGGATAGCTGCTGTTCGCTTTCTTCATCCGTGAGCGATACCCATGCGGGCAGATTACGATCCGCCAGCAAGCCGCTGGAGAATAGCCGCAGGCTTTCGATCAGTCGGTGAAAGTTTTCCAGCAGATCAAGGCGAAGGGAAACGCTTTGTTCCATATTATATCATCATCATAATAACGGTAATTGAAAATCGGGCTGCAAACCTCGCCGATGACATGCGGCCACCACATCTTTATCCAAGTGAGGCGCAAAGTACTCGATAAAATCATACATATAGTTACGCAGATAAATCCCTCTGCGAAACCCAATCTTGGTCACGCTGGAGTCGAACAAATGATCCGCATCCAGGCGGAGCAGGTCCCGGTCCACGCTCGGATCATAAGCCATCCTGGCAATGATCCCGATACCCAGACCGAGTCGCACATAAGTCTTGATCACATCCGTGTCAGTTGCCGTCAATACCACCTCCGGCCGCAAACCGGCCGAGCGAAAGGCATCGTCCAATTGCGAGCGACCAGTAAACCCGAACACATAGGTGATCAACGGATAATCCGCGATGATCTCTATGGTCAAGGACCCTCGATCGGCAACCGGATGTCCTTGCGGCGCGATCACACTGCGATTCCAGCGATAACAGGGCATCATCACCAGATCGTCGAACAACTCCAGGGCCTCGGTGGCGATCGCGAAATCCACCCGCCCTGAAACCGCCATCTCGGCGATTTGCATGGGTGTACCCTGATGTAGATGCAAGCTGACGTTGGGGTACCGTTCCCTGAACCGCTGGATGACATGGGGCAGGGCATAGCGGGCCTGGGTATGCGTGGTGGCGATGGATAGAGTACCGCGCTCTTGCTCGCGATGCTCGTTGGCCAAAGCCTTGATATTCTGTGCCTGTTGCAGAACCTGGCGCGAGGATTCGAGGATTTCGCGACCGGCTGGCGTCAGGTCGGCGAGATGCTTGCCGCTGCGCACGAACAGATCGACGCCGAGTTCCTCTTCAAGCAGTCGAATCTGTTTGCTGATGCCGGGTTGCGAGGTGTACAGGGCCTCGGCTGCCGCCGACATATTGAGATTGTGATCGACGATGGCCGTGAAGTAGCGTATCTGTTGTATTTTCATGGGATCACCCCGAACGGGAAGGCTCTTCGTCATCCCCGGGCTTGATCCGGTGGCGCTGCATCGAATCGTGCCATTCGTTGTCTTCGGTGTGCAGATACAGCCCGGTGGTGTCCAGTTTGGCATGGCGGGCCGAACGCTGCAGATAGCGCAGATTGATACCGGCATCCGCCTGATGGGTGATGCTGGTATGCCTGAACCAATGGGTGGAGGCCCGGCGGAGTTTCTGCGCTTGATGGGGATCGGCGAGCCGCGATGCCGCCGTGTTGACCAGCTCCTTGACGATACGATAGATCATATTGTCGCTGATCCCGGCGGTCCCCCCGAGATTGAGCAGCAAAGGGGTATCGTCATCCGGAGCAGGCATCGGGCTGAGGCCATGAAAGCATCGATAGCGCTGCAAGGCCTGGACCATGTCCTGATTGACCGGCACCCGGGCGGTCTTGGCACCCTTGCCGGTGACTTCCCACCACCAGCGACCGCGTATCTCCCTGAAACTTTTCATGTTGTGGCTGGATATCTCGCTGACCCGCGGACCCAGCAGATAGAGCACCGCCAGCAGAAAACGGAGGCGTTCGTAGTGCCGTAACTGCCTGTCGGTCTCGCGGGGTAACTGTTCCAAGGTATCCAGCAGGCACTGCCATTGGTCCTGTTCCAGGTAGCGCTCGACACCCGGGTGGACATTCGCACCGCGGTTGCGGCGCTTGATCAGGGCCAGGGGATTGCCGGCCAGGTAGCTGGCCTTGACCAGATAGCTGAACAGCGAGTTGATGATCAGCAGCGCCGTACGCCGCGATCCGGCACTTAGCGGACCCTGGAATGGCCGCCATTCGGGGCTGAAGCGCGGTGCCTTGGGACCACACCAGCGGTCGCTGGGTTGCGGGTTGGCCAGAAACCGCTCATAGGCCTGACAGTCTTCACGGCTCAGACTGGACAGGGGTTTGCTACGCTCCAGCAGTGACCACAGCAGCAGTCGTTCGGATTCCTTGCGATAGTGTCGCAAGGTCTGCGGAGAGTCGTGAAATTCATTCAGCCAAGTCTGAATCGCCGCGAGATCGTCATCGGCGGCAATCTGCTTGATGGCTTCGAATCCCGCCCGGTTGCTGCCGAGACGACCGTCCAGTTCCGTGGAAATGTGCAGCTTCTCGATAGGTAGTGGTATATGGCTCATGGCTGTGTCAGGATTCCGGAGTTATAGCCATTTGTGGATTTTAGCAGAATATTTATTTATTTAAGGCATAAATCTTGTGAAAAAAGCGATCGATTTCACCTGATAACTAATTCATGATAATAGCCGTTATCATGAATATTATAATGTATTGATGCAATTTAATATGCTATACGTGTTACGTAATTTATGCTGTTCATGCTTTTGCACCAAGAGTTCGCCATCCGCTCTGAAACCAGTAAAATTCCAGCGTGTCTATCTGCATCGAGCCCCTCAAGATTTCCTGGATGAGCACTGACCGCCCTATTGCCAAATCCTCCGCTCGCGACGTCGCCGCGTTTCTGGATCAGATCGACCGACTCCCGGCCAACACCGTTGCTCGCGGACGGTTGATCTTCGCGCTCGATGCCACGGCCAGCCGCCAGCCGGCCTGGGATCAGGCCTGCCAGCTGCAAGCCGAGATGTTCATCGAGGCCGGCCGGATCGGCCAGCTGGATATCCAACTGGCCTGGTACCGGGGGCTTGGCGAGTTCGAGGCCAGCGAATGGCTGAGCGACAGCCGACACCTGCTGGATCGGATGAGCCGCATCCACTGCGTCGGAGGTCTGACCCAGATCGGACGGGTTCTGTCGCATGCCTTGCGGGAGTCGCGCCGACATAAAGTCAATGCGCTGGTATTTGTCGGCGATTGCGTCGAGGAAAACCGGAATGAACTGCTTGGCATGGCCGGCCAACTGGGTGTTCTGGGCATCCCCATGTTTCTGTTTCATGAAGGCGGTGAAGCTAACGCCGCCGCCGTGTTTCGCGAACTGGCCCGTTTGTCCCGGGGTGCTTACTGCGCGTTCGATGCCGGCAGTGCCGCCCAGCTCAGGCAATTGCTGAATGCCGCGGCGATCTATGCGGTCGGTGGCAAGGCGGCACTGGAGGATTTCAGCCGCCGAGAAGGCCGACTGATCAGCGGTTTGTTGGAGCAGATGTGATCGTCTACATCGTACTGATCGGTGGAATCCTGTTCACCGGTGCCTATCTGTTTACCCGCTGGTCGCACCAGGTCGGCCCTGAACGGACCCGCGAGGTGCTCAAGAAATCCGCGCTGTTCGCTCTGGTCATCGGTTCCGTGGTGTTGTTGGTCCGCGGCGGAGCCGCCCTGCTCGCCCTGCTGCCCTTGTTACTGCCTTTTCTCAACCGACTGCTACCCTTGCTGTATACCGTAGCACGCTTGTTCAATCTGCGGCGCCCAACAGGGCCGGCCCACCAGCGCCCCGACGGGACAGCCCAACGCTCCCGCGTCAGTACCGCGTTTCTCGACATGGAACTGGATCATGCCTCGGGAGAACTCGATGGCGTGATCACCGCGGGACGGTTCAAGCAGCGACGTCTTTCGCAGCTCGACCTTGACCAGCTTGCACGGTTGTATGGAGAATGCCGGTCCGATCCGCAATCCATCGCGGTTCTGGAGAGTTATCTGGATCGGGTTTATCCGGACTGGCGCACCCAGAAAGCAGGAACCGATTCGGGGAATGGCGCTGCCGATTCGGGGGAAGGTATGTCGCGTGCCGATGCACTGAAAATTCTGGGGTTGGTTCCGGGTGCCAGTCGGGAGCAGATTATTGCCGCGCATCGGCGTTTGATGCAGAAATTGCATCCGGATCATGGTGGCTCGGATTATTTGGCTGCGCGGGTGAATTTGGCGAAGAAGGTTTTATTGGATGATTGATTACTAAAGATGATGATATAAAAACATGGACATTGGCCAACAACCCGGTTTTGAAATCACGCTTAACGACCACCGGATCACTGTTCTGGGGACCGCTCATGTATCGCGGATCAGCGCCGAACATGTCGCGGCCCTGCTCGATACTGGCGAATACGACGCCGTGGCCGTGGAACTCTGTCAGGCGCGCTTCCACATGCTGCGCAATCCGGACAGCCTGGCCAAACTGGATCTGTTCGCGGTGATCCGTTCGGGCAAGGCCGCGCTGGTGGCCGCCAATCTTGCCTTGGGGGCGTATCAGCAGCGCCTGGCCGAACAATCGGGTATCAAGCCGGGCGCGGAAATGCAGGCCGCCATCGATCATGCCGATCGACATACCCTGCCCGTCTGGCTACTGGATCGGGACATCGGCATCACCTTGCGCCGAACCTACCGCAGTGTCCCCTGGTGGCAGCGCATGAGCTTGTTGACCGGCTTGCTGCTCAGCGTGTTCACTCGGGAAAAACTCGAGGAGAGTCAGATCGAACGGCTCAAGCAAGGGGATATCCTGGAAAACACCTTTGGCGAGTTCGCGGCCGACGCGCCAGCCCTGTACCAAAGCCTGATCGATGAACGGGATCGTTACATGGTGGCGCGTCTGCATCAGCATGCCTTGAACGCTCCGCCCCGCCGGGTGCTGGCGGTAGTCGGCGCCGGTCATCTGCAAGGCATGGAACGCTACTTGCGGCACTCGGACCCCGCTCCTCCAGCCGAGACCATACGCGCTCTAGAAGCGATTCCACCATCCAATCCTTGGGTGAAACGGCTGCCGTGGCTGATCGTGGCCGTGATTCTGCTCGGCTTCACCCTGGGCTTCATGCGCAATCCCACCCTGGGTTGGGCCATGGTGGCCGACTGGGTGCTGATCAACGGCCTGTTGACGGCCCTGGGCGCGGCTCTGGCATTGGCGCATCCGCTGACCATCATCAGCGCTTTTCTGGCGGCACCGTTGACTTCGCTCAATCCCACCATCGGCGCCGGCATGGTGACCGCAGCGGTCGAGTTGTGGTTGCGCAAGCCACAAGTGTCCGACTTCAGCGCCGTGCGCGGAGCGGCAGCCAGCGTTCGAGGCTGGTGGCAAAACCGGGTCACCCGAGTATTACTGGTGTTTCTGTTCTGCACCATAGGTTCCGCGCTGGGAACCTATATAGCCGGCTTCCGGATCATCGATCGCTTGGCTTAAGATGATGATATAAGATATCAGGATGCCAGAGTCTCGACGCGGAATTCGGTATCACCCATCGAGTACTCTCACAATGTCCTGGCCCGTTCGCGCAACATGAACTTCTGAATCTTGCCGGTCGATGTCTTGGGCAATTCGCCGAACACGACCGTTCTCGGAACCTTGAAGCCCGCCATGCGGGTACGGCAAAAACCGATGATGTCCTCGGCGCTCACCCCATCATGGCCGGTCCGCAAGGTCACGAACGCACAGGGCGTCTCCCCCCAGCGCTCGTCGGGACGCGCCACCACGGCGGCCTCCAGCACGGCCGGATGACGATAGAGTACATCCTCGATCTCGATGGTGGAGATGTTCTCCCCGCCCGAGATGATGATGTCCTTGGCCCGGTCCCGGATCTGC
>CAYMHN010000064.1:0-10829 GCA_964390235.1 uncultured Candidatus Competibacteraceae bacterium | reverse complement strand
GCCGGCCACGTCCAGCTGCACGTGGCCGGCGAACGGCGCCTGGATATGGACCCTGGCCGTCGCGCCGCCGACATAGTCGGGCTGGTCCAGGCTGAGGCGCAACTGGTCGGGGGTATCGCCGCCCATCGGGGTGACGAACCAGCCGACCCGGAAACGCACGCTGCTGGCCACGCCGGTATTCGGATCATGCACCTCGACCCGATAATGACCCCAGTCCAGGCCGGGCTGCTCCAGTGTGCTCGCCGTCTCGCCGAGATCCACGCTCCGAGTGGCCGGCAGCAGGCTGTCGCGGACGATCAGCCGATAGTCCCAGCGGTTGTTCTGGAAATACCAGTAATACTCGTGATCTTCCCGGAACAGCTCGTAACGCAGGCCGGTGACGGGGTAAGGCCGCCCGTCGGGTGACAGGGCCAGCAGCTCGAAGCGCAAGGGTTCCTGTCGGGCAGCGCTGTCGCCGAACGGCGGCTTGATACCGATGACAAAGGGTCGGGTGGGGTACGCCAGACTGAGGCTGCGGCTGACGGGTCGGCCGCCCGGTTCGAACAGACTGACCCTTACCGTGGCCCGCAGGGGCAGGCTGGTATCGGGTTGCCAGACCGGTTCCAGCCACACCGTCGTTCTGCCGGAGGCGTCGGTGGCGTCCACCGCCAGCGGTTGGCGTTGAGCGGTGAACTCTTCCCGAGCCGATCCGAAGCGGTAACCCGGATAATCGGGGTAGGGATCCGGATCGGCGTGCAGCACCAGCTCGGCGCTGCTGTTCAGCCGGGCGGCTGGCGCGCCATACAGATACTCTCCGACGATTTCGAGCGGAACCCGGCTGCCCGGGGCCAGCGCATCCGCCTCGGTATCCAGGTGGACGCGGAGCTGCTGGGGCACGAAGTCCTCCACCTGGAAGCTCAGCTCACCGACCGGGGCGGACTGCGGGTCGAGGTGGGCCAGTACCCGCCAATTGCCAGTGCGTGCGTTGACCGGCAGCTCCAGCGTACCATGATAGCCGCCCAGCAGAGCATCACCGAGCAAGCGGCGTTCCACCTCGACTTGGTCCGGGCGCAGGACGCGCAGGGTCAGGGGTGGGGCCTGCTCAGTGACATGCCCGCGGCCGTCTCGCAGCAAGGCCATCAGTTCGACGACTTCGCCGGGACGGTAGACTCCGCGATCGCTGTACAGATAGGCATCGAAACCCGCGGCTGCCGGGCGTCCGGCAACCCCCCGGTCGCCGAGATCGAACGCCGTTCGGGTCAGGTCCAGAAAACTGTAGTCGTCAGTGGGACCGTAAGCCATCAGCATGGCGGGTTCCCGGCCACCGCTGGCGCGCAACAGCCCGGGTGGGAACCGCAGATAACCTTGCGCATCGCTCTGGCCTTCTCCCAGCAGACTGTTGTTGCGGGCATGAAGTCGCAGCGTCACGCCGACCAGTGGCCGGGCTTCGCCCAGGGAGCGGAGAAACACATGCAGGCCATCGGCACCGCGCAGGGTGCTGATCCCCAGATCCGAGACCACCAGCCACTGGGTGGCGCGATCCCGCCACAGCGCTGGTTCGGCAGCGGCATTCTCGGCCGTGATGATGTAGATGCCCGGCGCGGTCTCGGGCAGCAGCTGGCGCATCGCGACCGCCGTGGTGATTTCCCGGTTCAGCTCGCCGGCGATGTCCAGTTCGCCGGACCAGACGAGCTCTCCGCTACGCTCGGCGATGCGGGTGCTGTCATAGCCGTCCAGCACCCGGTGCAGGGTATCGGAATTGAGCTGCTCGGTGAGATTGCGATCGTTGATGCGCAGCAATTCCAGTCGGACCCGATCCACATTCACGGTGGTCAGCGGCAGTTCCTGGCTACCCTGGCGCGGCAGCACATAGGCGTTGCCGCGGAAGCCGACTTGGGCGGAGCGGTCACCGACGGCCGCCACAAAGGTTTCGCTGGTGATGCTGCGGCTGCCATCGGCGGCTGGCAGGCCAGCCCGCACGGTGATGCGGTAGTCGCTGCCATGGCTGGCCCCGTCGATGCACAATTGAGTGTCATGGGTGCTGACCGCCGCGTCCAGAGATGGCTCGATCCACAGGTAATCCGCATAGTCCAGCCGGTTCGCCAGGGGTGCGGAAAAGCGCAGACAAATACGGGGTTGACTGCCGTCGGCGTTGACCTCCAGTGCCTCGACGCGGAACACCAGGGACTCGGCCAGGCGTTGGTAGCGCTGCGCAAACTCGCTGTCATGGCGCAAGGCCAGCGCCGCTTCCCAGGCGGTCAGGGCGGCTCTTGGCTGGTCATCGATCTGATACAACAGACCCAGTTGAAACAGGGCGGTCGCCCGATCGGCATCGGAGCCGGCGGCTCGCCAGCCATTGAACGTGGCCTGCCGGGCGCGGTCCGGATCGTCGCGCCAGCGCCAGCTTTCCCCTAGCCGCAGCCAGATCGGGGTTCGGTCCTCGCCGCCGGCGATCAGCGCTTCCAGGGCGCTACCCGCAGCGGCCCATTCGCCGAGCTCGGCATGACGCACGGCCCGGCGCAGCGTCTGGATCCGGTTCGCCGCCGGTTCGCCGCTCAGCAATCGCTCGTGATACTGGTCCGCACTGCGCTCCAGTTCAGGGTTCTGGTAGCCCAGGGCAGGAGTGGCGAGCAGCAGCAGGATCAGACAACGCAGCAGGGACATGGCGGGATTCTCACAGGGTGTGCACGGTGATGTCGGGAGCGGTTTGCAGCCTCCGCAGCGCGTTGCGCAGTGGCCGGCCGAAGTCCCGTGCGCTGATTTCGAAGATATCGCCATCACGGGTCTCGATACCGTCGGCAAAGCTCAGTGCGGCGCTGCCCATGAAATGGACGTGGACATCACCGGGGCGGCGGAATTGACGGTATTTGAAATGGTGGTATTCCACACTGGCGATGCTGTGGGTCATATGGGCTTCGCCGCTATGGAACGCTTTTTCCCAGAGTATCTTGCCGTCGCGCAGCACCCGCGAACTGCCACGGATCTCGGCCGGTAGCGGGTCCAGCCTCAACTCGGGGCCGAACGAGCAGCCCCGCAGCTTGGAGTGAGCCAGATAGCGCTGGTACTGACGCGCCATGACGTGATCCGAAAGCTCGTTGCCCAGGGCAAAGCCGAGCCGGTAGGGGGTGCTGTCTTCGCCGATCAGGTATAGCCCGACGATTTCCGGTTCCTCGCTGCCATCGAGGCTGAAGTTCTCGACTTCCAGGGTCTGCCCGGGCGCGATCACGCAACTGCCATCGCCCTTGTAGAACCATTCCGGCTGGGTGCCTATGCCGCCCTCCTTGGGTTTGCCGCGCTCCAGTCCCAGCCGGAACAAGCGCAGGGTATCGCTGATCGAGGACTGGTCGGTGGTCTCCTGCATCTCGTGCATCCGGGCGCTGTCCACATGCGTCAGACCGGTGCCTGATACCAGACAGTGCGCGGGGTCGTAGGGGTGGTCGAAGGGGGGTAGCAGGCGGTTCACGGAAATAATCGTCTGATAATCGATCAGTTCGCCCGACAGCCGCTCGTGGGCGCGGTCGATAAGCCGGCCACCGGATGTCAGGGTACTGCGCGCCAGTTCGTAAATACTGGCGGTGTTGCCAAGTATTTCCAGAGCTCCGGGGCGATCGTCGGAAACGGCGCCGACCCGGCGTTCACCCTGCTTGGTGACGAATTGAACCAGTCGCATGTCGGATACCTCGCCGTTCGAAGACATCCGCTGTCGGGCAGCGGTGGCTAAATGGTAGTACCGAGACCGTCTCTCTGCCAGTCACTTAGCTCGGCTTGGGCAGCAGGATCACCTCGGTACCGGACAGGCGATCATGCCAGGCCAGGTGCTCGGGATCGAACAGCAGCCATAGATAACCCAGCCCCAGTGGTAGCCAGGATAGCAGTGCGGTGACGAAGCGGAGGGCGGAGCGGGACCAGGTCAGACGCCCGCCATCCCGATCGCGGACGCGCAGCCGCCAGGCTTTCATGCCCAGGGTCTGACCGCCATGCGTCCAGCACCAGCCATAAAACAGGAACACCATGGCGACGAGATAGCCCATGAACAGGGGGTTGCCTGGCGCGATCGCCTCGCCACCGGTAACCGGCAGGAGCACGACGGTCGCCGCGAACAGGACCCCGGACAGCAATAGCCCATCGTAGACCAGTGCCGCCAAACGTCGCCAAAGACCGGCTCGGTTCATGGACGTCTCGAAGCCGTGCGCGGATCCAGTGCTTCCTGCAAGCCGTCACCGAGGAAGTTGAAGGCGATGACGGTGAAAAAGATCAGCAGACCCGGGTAGAAGGCCTGCCGGGGTGCGATGCCCATCAGGTTTTGGGCATTGCTGAGCATATTGCCCCAGCTCGGTACGGGAGGTTGTATGCCGAGACCGAGAAAACTCAAGACCGACTCCAGCAGGATGATGTGGCCGACCGCCAGGGTGGTGGCGATGATGACCGGGGTCATGACATTGGGCAGGATGTGCACGCGCATGATGCGTATCGGTCCCGCGCCGGCGCTGATGGCGGCCAGCACATAATCGCGTTCGCGAACGCTGAGGGTGGCGCTACGTACCAGGCGGGCCACCATGGTCCAGCCGAACAGGGCCACGATAACGATGATGCGGTAGATGCTGAGCTGCTCGGACCGGGCCAGTTCCGCCGACAGCCCGAGCTTTTCCAGGTCCAGTGCGGCCAGCACGATGAGCAAGGGGAGCAGGGGCAGGGCGATCACACCGTCGGTGAAGCGCATCAGCAGGGCATCCAGCCGTCCACCGAGGTAACCCGCCAGCATGCCCAGCAGAGTGCCGATGAACGCGGCGATCAAGGCACCGACCAGACCCACGCTGAGCGAGATTCGGCCACCGTAGAGCAAGCGCAGCAGATTGTCCCGGCCCAGTTCATCGGTGCCCAGCCAGTGCCGGGCGGACGGTGGCTGCAAGCGATTGAACAGATCCACGGCGGTTGCCGAGGCGCCCAGCCAGGCTTCCAGCCATGGCGCGGCCAGCGCGGCAATGGCCAGCAGTGTCAGCAGACCGGCTCCCAGGACCGCCAGCCGGTGGCGCCGCAGACGCAACCAGGTCAGTCGGCTCGGCGTCATCGCCGGTAACGAATCCGCGGGTCCAGCCAACCGTACGCCAGGTCGGCCAGGAGATTGCCGCCCAGGGTGACCAGGGTGGCCAGCAACAGCGCGATCAGGGCCAGATTGTAGTCATTGCCCATGATGGCGTCGTAGATCAGGCGCCCCATCCCCGGCCAGGCGAACACGGTCTCGACGATCAAGGCCCCGGAAAACAGCGCACCCAGTTCCAGGGCCAGCACCGTGATCGTGGGCAGCAGGGCATTGCGCAGCGCATGCCGCAGTACCACCCGTTGCCGGCTGGCGCCCTTGGCCCGCGCGGTCCGGATATAGTCATGCCGCAAGACCTCCAGCATGGCGCCGCGCATGAAGCGGGCATGAATCCCGATGCTGCAGATGGTCAGGGTGGCCACCGGCAGGATCAGGTAGCGTACTTCGCCCCAGCCATTGTCCGGCAGGCCGCCGGCCGGCAACCAGCCCAACTGTACCGCAAACAGGCCGATCAGCATCAGACCTAGCCAGAAGGTGGGCAGCGAGACCCCGGCAAAAGCCAGCCCGTTGATCAGATAGTCGCGTGCCGAATGCGGTTTGAGAGCAGCCCAGATGCCCGCCGGCAGAGCGATGAGCAGGGTCAGCAACAGACTCAGACCCAGCAATATCAAGGTATTGAGCAGCGCGGGTCCGATGACGGCAAGAACCGGACTGGCGTAAAGCCGCGAATAGCCGAAATCGCCGGCCAGCACGGCTTGCAGCCAATTCCACCAGCGCGCCAGCAAGGGTTGGTCGAGTCCATACAACGCCTTCAAACGGACGGCGTCGGCCGCACTCAGATTGGGATCGGCGCTAAGCATCAAATCGATCGGGTCGCCCGGCATGAAACCGAGCAGGCTGTAGACCACCAGCGACATCAGCAGCAACACGATGACCGTCTGTAACAGCCGCAGCAGGATCAGTCTGGCCATGCCGGTGAACTCATGCGCTCAAGGGAAAGTGGCAGGCTACCCGGTGGTCTCCATCCAGGGGGCGCAATATCGGCAACTCCTGTCGACACCGGGCTTGTGCCTGTGGGCAACGCGGATGATAGGGACAGCCGGGAGGAGGCGACATGGGATTGGGCACATCGCCCTTGCTGGCCAGTTCGGGGCCGTACAGCTTGCGTTGCAGCCCCGGCAGGGCGGTCAGCAGGGCTCGTGTGTAGGGATGAGCCGGCTGCCCGAACAAGGATTCACGGCTGCCCTGTTCGACGATACGCCCCAGATACATCACCGCAACCCGATCCGCCAGATGATCGACCACGGCCAGATCGTGGCTGATGAACAGATAAGCCAGTCCCAGGCGTTCCTTGAGTTCCACCAGCAAGTTGAGGATCTGACTTTGTACCGAAACATCCAGAGCCGCCACGGCCTCGTCGGCGATGATCAACTGTGGTTCCAGGGCCAGGGCGCGAGCAATCGCGACCCGCTGGCGTTGGCCCCCGGACAGTTCATGCGGATAGCGGCTGCCGAGATCCGGACTCAGGCTGACCGCTTGCAGCAGTTTGGCGACCCGCTGGGTACGTTCGCCACGCCTGACGCGACCGTGGATGACCAGCGGTTCGAGGATACTTGCACTGACGGGCAAGCGGGGGTTGAGCGCCTCGAAAGGATCCTGGAACACCATCTGCACGGCACAGCGAAACCGGCCCAGACGGCGTTTTGGCAGGTGGGTGATGTCGGTGTTCTGAAACCGGATACTGCCCCGGTCGGGATGCTGCAACAGCCCCAGCAAGCGGGCCAGGGTCGATTTTCCGCAACCGGATTCACCCACCAGCCCCAGCGTTTCACCGGGCTTGATGGACAGGCTGACCTGGTTGACTGCGGTCAGGTGAACCGTCGGCCCCCCCAGCAGGCCGGGTTGTCCGGCCGGGTACCGCTTGACCAGCTGATCGGCGGCCAGCAGATCGGAGTGTGCTTGCGACATGATGCTAGCTTAGCCGCACGACGCCGGGCTGACCAGCACTCAGTCCGGCAGGTGCAGCGCCAGATAGATCAATTCGCCATCCCGCCAGATCAGCAACGGCATCAGCCGGTTGCGCGGCAGATTGCCGAGCAGGGTATCGAACTGAACGAGACTGCCGAGTTCCTGATGATTGAGGCTGAGCAGGATGTCACCGGGATAAAGACCGGCGTCCTGGGCCGGGCCACGGCCGATGTCCTGAATCAGCAAGCCGCGCTGACCCAGGGCCAGCTGTTGTCGCTCCAGGGTATTCAGCTCGCTCAGGGTGAGATTGAGCAAGGCGTTCGAACCGCTGATCAGGTCCGTGCCGGTTGCCAGCAGCGAGTCGTCGAGCAGCGAATCCACCGTGGCGCTGATTACCAGACTGTTGCCGTTGCGGATCACCTCCAGAGCGACGCTGGTGCCGGCGATGGTATCGCCTATCATCCGGGTCAGGCGCAGGGCATCGGCGACCGGTCGACCATCGAATCCGATGACCACATCGCCCTCGCGCAGGCCCGCCCGAGCGGCCGGACTGTCCGGAGCCACCTCGGTAATCAGCGCGCCGCGAGCCTGCTTCATGCCGAAGGCCTGGGCCAGCTGTGGATCCAGATCCTGCAAACCCAGCCCGAGCCAGCCATGGCTGGCGACGCCCTTGGAGCGCAACTGTTCGGCCGTGACCATCGCCTCCTTGATCGGAATGGCGAAAGACAGCCCGATCGAGCCATTGCTGCGGCTGAACAGCTGGGCGTTGATGCCTATCACCTCGCCGCGCGCGTTGAACAGAGGACCGCCGGAATTGCCCGGATTGATGGCCGCATCGGTCTGGATGAAGGGGACCAGGGTCTCACCAGGCAAGCTGCGCCCGATGGCGCTGACGATTCCCAGGGTCACGGTGTGTTCGAAACCGAACGGCGATCCTATGGCGATCACCCACTCGCCCGGCTCCACCGCGTCCGAATCGCCGATCACCACCGGCGTGAGATCGCCGACCTCGATCTTGAGCAAGGCGATGTCGGTCAGCTCGTCCAGCCCCACCAGGCGAGCCGGATAATCGCTCTGGTCGCTGAGCCGCACATTGATGGCCGAGGCGTAGTTGACGATATGGGCATTGGTGAGGATGTAACCATCCGACGAGATGATGAAGCCCGAACCGGCATTGAGGGGTTGGCTGGGCACCGGCAAGCCTTGCAACTCGGTCAGCAAGCGCTGCAGCAGCTCGTATAGCAGCTGTTCGGCCGAACGGTTGCTGCGCGGACTGCTGCCGGCCAGACCCCCGGACGGGGTGGCGGTGATATTGACCACGGTCGCACGGTTGGCCTGGACCAGTCGGCGGAAATCCTCCGGAGCTGCCAGCGCCGAGGGCAGGCTCCATAGCAGCAGCGCGAGAGCGGCTAGCGGGCGGAGGTGGAAACGGATGATATTGATCGACATGTGTTGGAGAACGGCAAGGTTGAATGATTATCATAAGACACTATTGCCCACGCTGCATTGTCGGTTGTTAGAACCCGACAACCGCCCTGAAGCCTTGAGCGAGATCGACAGCTATGCCAGAGTAGCTCGCCAATCCGTAGCGTAGTCTGGCTGGCCGTGTCCTATCTCCAACGCCTTGCGCTTGTCCCGCTCCTGCTTGCCGTGTGGCTGGTCTGCCCGCCGGTGTTCGGGCAGTCCGACGATTCCGATACCCCTGCGGCATCGGTCGCCGAGTCGGATGCCCTGCCGCCGGATGAAGTCGAGACGGCGCAGCTGGAAGAAACCCTGCGGGCGCGTATCGCGGCCCTGGACGACATGCCCGAACTGAGCGAAGCCGATCGACTGCGCGCCAGTGAGTTGTACCTGCAAGCCATCGACGATCTGCTCACAAGGCAAGTTCATGCCGAGCAGCTGCGGACCTTCCGTCGTGCGCTGAGCGCCGCCCCGCTCGAGATCGCCGAGCTGGAGGAGCGCTTGCAGGCCCTGACAGGACCCCGACCGCCGGTCGAACCGCCCGCCGACCTCCCGTTGCGCGAACTGGAAAGCGAACTGCTCGCCAGCCAATCCCGGCTGGCCGAGTTGCGCGCCCAGATCAATGAACTCGACAACGAACTGGTGCAGCTGCGCGCCCGCCCGGAACAGACTCGTGCCGAACTGGCTGCGGCGGAGCTGCACCTGGCAGACCTGGAGCGTCGTGCCAGCCCCGCTCCCGGCCCTGAATGGCCAGCGGAATTGCTGACCGCCTGGAGGGTGGCTCATGAGGCGAGGGGGCAGGATTTGCGCGAGCAGATCGCCATGCTCGAGCAGAAGTTGCTCAGTCATCCGGTACGCAGCCGTTTGGCGCAAGCCCGCCGCGATCTGCGCCTGGCCGAACTCGGGCAGCTCGAGCAGCAAGTTGCCGGGCTTCAGGAGCGGGTCAACCTCAGGCGACAGCTGGAAGCGGCCGAGACGGTGCTCCAGACCGAGGAGTTCACCCAGGCGATAGCGGATCGCCCGTCCGTGGTCCGTGAGGCGGCCGAGGTCAATGCCGAACTGGGACGACGACTGGCCGAACTGGCTACCCGTTTGGAGCAGGGGGTGCTGGATAACCAGCAGATGTCGCAGGCCCTGGCTAACTGGGAGGAGCGCGCGCGCAGCATCCGCCAGCAGATCGAGATCGCCGGGTTCAGCGACGCGCTCCGTCCGGTGCTGCGCAGCGAACGGCAGCAACTGCCGCAGCTGCGCCATTATCGCGAGGGTGCCGAACAGCGCAGGCAGGACACCATCGCCGCTCGCCTGGAGCAATTCCAGGTCGATCAGCGCTTGCGCCAGTTGGCCAATCTCGATGAGCGACTCCAGCAACTCGTGGTGCAAGCCGGTTTATCGCTGGAGCAGTTGGAGGAGCCCTATCGCCTCGAACTGCGGCGGCTGCTGGAGGACAGGCGCCAGCTATTGGATCGATTGAGCGACAGCTACGGAATTCTCGTCGATCAGTTGACCCTGCTGGAGCAGAGTCAGCTGCGACTGATCGATATCTCCCGCAGCTATGGCGATCTGCTGGACGAGAAGCTGTTCTGGATCGCCAGCGCGGCCCCCGTCAATCCCGGCTGGTTGATCGAAACCCAGACCCGGATAGGCTGGCTGCTGCAAATCGATCAGTGGCGCGATGCCGGTCTGGCGATGATCCATACCTTGCGCGAACGGCCACTGCTTTTGTTCGGGGCCTTGCTGGTCTGGGTGATGCTGCTGCGCTATCGGCGAACCATGCTGCGCCATCTGGAAAAACAGGCCGGGGTGATCGGCAAGGTCCAGCACGACAGTTTCGGAGCCACGCTGGAGGCCCTGCTGATCACTCTGCTGCTGGCTTTGCCCTGGCCGCTGCTGTTGGGGGTCTGGGGTGGGGCACTGGCCGCTCACAGCGAACCGGAACAGTTCGCCTATGCCCTCGGCATCGGCCTGGCCTACGGGGTTGCGCTAATCCTGTTCGCCACTGAACTGCTGCGCCATCTGTGCCGGCGTAACGGGGTGGGCGTGGCGCATTTCCGCTGGACCGAACAGACCAGCCGGGTACTGGTCAGGAATCTGCACTGGTTTCAGCCGCTCGCTACCGTAGCGGCACTGCTGGTGGTCATGACCGAGGTGTATAGCGAGGAAGTATACCGCGACACCCTCGGGCGGCTGGCGTTTGCCGTCGGCACCCTGGCCTTCGCCCTGTTCGTTGCCCGGGTCATGCATCCGAGCAGTGGCTCGCTGGGCGGATTGCTGAGCGGTCGGTCCGGGATGTTCTGGCGATTGCGGATGTTCTGGTATCCGTTGCTGGTGTTGGTGCCGCTGTTGCTGGTGGGGCTGGCCTTGATCGGCTACCACTACACGGCTC
>CAYMHN010000063.1:0-10834 GCA_964390235.1 uncultured Candidatus Competibacteraceae bacterium | reverse complement strand
TCGCCGCCGACGCCCACTACCTCCCGGCGACGGCGCACTCGACACCCTCGCCCCGGAGCTGCTCCACCAGTCGCTGGGCGCGTTCGGTGCCGCGGTTCCATACCGCAACCCGGCGGATGGATGGGCGCACCGTCCGATGCGCCCGGATCAGTTCCGGAGCCATGGCGCCGGCGCCGACCATGAGCAGGGATTCCACGTCGTCGCGGGCCAGGAAATCGGTACCGAGCGCGGAGTCGGCGGCCGTCTTGCGCCAGGTCAGCACGGTGCCGTCGATGGCCAGAACAGGGCTGCCGTCCTGGCCGTCGAACAACAGGTACACGGCCTGTACC
The DNA here is from genome assembly GCA_964390235.1 of uncultured Candidatus Competibacteraceae bacterium. Classification (GTDB taxonomy): domain Bacteria; phylum Pseudomonadota; class Gammaproteobacteria; order Competibacterales; family Competibacteraceae; genus CAYMHN01. The sequence goes on along the minus strand of CAYMHN010000063.1, from coordinate 10,505 downwards.
GAGGGCTTGCCATGCTGTCCGGGGTTGTCGGGAAAGATGGTGACGACCTTGGCTCCCACCGCCCTCCCGCGCTGCCAGGCGGCGCGCAGGAAGAACCGGTCGGTCCCGCCGCTGGCGGCGGGTTGTTCCAGCAGCAGATCGTCCAGCGCCTCGGTGTCCTCGCGGTGCAGTTCGCGCAGGCCGGCGATCAGGCAAGGATAATCCAGCAGTTCGGCGACTCGCTCGGCGTTCAGGTAATGCATGGCCAGCTCCTGGTGTCGGGGTGGTTTATTCTGATGGCTCCGGGTCGGTGATCGGCTCCAGCAGATCGTCCAGGCGTTGGCTCAGATTATCGAATGCATAAGGGGTGACGATGAAGGCCCAGTCCGCCAGTTGCTGATCGAGCGCCGCGGCTTCGGCCTCGATGTTCCCGGCTTCGGTGCCTGGATCGGCCGCCGCGCGCAGGGTCAGGTAGCGTTGCTCCCCGCTGTTGATGATCCGTGCGGTGATGCGCAGGCCGTCGAAACCCAGGAATTCGGTCTCGACCAAGCTGGCCGGGGACTCGGCCAGCAGCCTTGCGATCGGCAGCACATCCTCCAGGCGCAGGCCGCTCAGTACATTGCCGATCGGATTGGCGACGCTGGCGTATTGCAGCGCCCGGCCCGCGGGCAAGGCATCGAGCTGCAGGTTGATGGCCTCCGGCTCGGGACGGTCCAGGGTCAGGATCTCGCCATCGGCGTGACGGATGACGATCCGCCGGAAGCGTTCGGTGGGGAAGTCCACGATCGGCTGGCGCAGCCATTGGCGAGTTTCCGTCGGCATGCGCAAATCGCCGCTGACCAGCAGGCTTTGCACCGACTCCGGCTGGCGGACATGGGTCTGACCGCCCAGTGAACTCGGATCGCCGATGATCAGGCCATAGGTCTGACGCGGCGTGTCGATTTCCACCAGCAGGCCGCCGCCGGCGTCGATGTTCTGCACCCCGATGCGGTCGTACAGCGCCGTGTTGGCGGTCTTGAGTTCGATGATCTGCGCTGCCGCGAACTTGATCAGCGGTTCGCGGATCCGCTCCAGATCGGCCGGATAGTCGTGCCTGTTGGCCACGACCCAGCCGCTGTCGGTATTCTTCAGATCGGCGATCAGGCCGGAACCGGTGCCAACAATGCGCATGCCGCTGACCAGATTGAGTTGATCCTGCAATTCGGGGAACAGCGGCTGCTGCGACATGATCTGCGCCGGGGGCGGTTGCTCGCGTTGCAGCACCAGCACGCCCCAGACCGCGGCGCCGGTCAGGATCAGGAGTAGAGTCAGGCTTTTCCAGTTCATGCGCGGTTCTTTATTGGCGAGCGCGTCGGCGTTGCCGCAGCAGCAGGGCCGTGAACAGACCGACCAGGGTAACCAGTAGCGGCATCAGGCCGATATTGACCAGCTTCAGGCGTTCTCCCAGGCGTTCGATATCGCGATCCAGATCGCGCTGCACCTGGCGCAATTCCTGGCGTACCGTCAGCAGGCGCGCGCGCAGTCGCTCGATCTCGGTCTGCTGCTCGGCGCTGAGTATCAGCTGACCATCGCCAGCCGGTCCTGACCCGACTTGATCGATGCGTTGCCGCTGCAATTCGCCGAGGCGATGCTCGGTCTCGCGCAGCTCGGCCTGCAATTCCTGCTCCTTGGCCCGGAACCGGGCATCGGCCGCGTGCTGCAAGTTCTGCACCCGAGTGAACGGACGGTTGGCGGTAGCCCGTCCGCGCAGGCTGAGCAGAGCGCTGCTGCCGGCCAGATTGTCGAGGGCATTGATCACGAAATCGCCGTTATTGGCCCAGGCGCTGACGATCTGCTGGCCGAAGAAGTTGCTGGTCTGAACCCACAGACGGTCGGTCAGCAGATCGGTGTCGGCCACCACGATGACATTGATCGGACCCGCCGAGGCGCTCAGATGGGTGGTGGCCACTTCGGAGGTGGGTTCGCCTTCAGCCAGCGGCGGTCCGTCGGGAAACGCGGATGGGACGGACCCGCTGACCCGGGCGGCCAGCACATGGCGCTCGCCGGTCGGCTGAAACCCCTGTTGCAGCTCGCTCGGGTCGGGCAGGAACTGCACCCGCGCCGCGTCGATCGGCATGGCGAACTCGCTGGAGTAGAGCAGGGGTTCGAGGCGGACGGGAGCATCCTCGGCCAGCCCCAGAAAGCCGCTCAGCGAGAGGTTGACGGTACTCAACTCGGCGGTAATCACATCATCGTCAGCCAGGGCCGAGCGCTCCAGGCCCAGGATGCCGAGGTGGCGGACCGCGGGTTGATTCGGGCTGACCTGTACCGGCAAGGCATAGCGCTGGTCGGCGATCAGGCGCCCGGGATCATAGTCCAGCCCCCAGACCTGGAACAGGGCTTGCAAATCGGACGAACGCTCGGCGAACATCGCCAGCTGCGGATTGAACGGATCACCCGGATCGGCTTCGGCATGCGGATCGACGAAGATCAGGGCGCGGCCGCCGGCCAGCATGAACTGATCGATGGCATACAGCGTCGCGTCATCCAGTTCCTTGGGATGAATCAGCAATAGCACGTCGATATCGGCATCGATCCTGCCCGAGGCGGGGTCCAGATCACGGATCTCGTAGAGCTGGTCGAGTTGCTCGGCGATCACCCAGGGTGGGATCGGCTGGCGGGACATGGGATCGAAGCCACCGTTCAGATCCAGACTGCTGAGCAGACCCAGTATCGGCCGGCGTGGCTGATCCAGGGTATGGACCAGCTTGGCCAGATCGTACTCCAGAAAGGCTTCCTTGTCGGGCTGGAAGAACGCAATGGTCTCGATCCCGTCGGTGCTGTTGGTGCCGGCCAGACCCAGATAGATGCCATCGCTGCCCGGGCCTAGCGGAATGGCCTGCAAGCCGAACCGGGCGGCCCGGTCCTCGGCCTCCGAGAACGGTTGCGGGTCGATCACCTGAAGAATCAGCTTGCCGTTGGCGGCCAACGCGAACTCGTCCAGCAGTTCGTGTACCCGCCGGGCATAATCCCGCAGCACCGGGATGTTCCGGCTGGCCCGGTCGGAATAGAAGAAGTACAGATTGATCGGTTCGTCCAGGCCGGCGAGTATCTTGTGGGTACCCGGAGACAAGGTATACAGTCGATTCTCGGTCAGATCCAGTCGATAGCCGCGCAACAACTGGTTGCTCAGGATCACCAGGGCGAGAAACAGCACCGCCAGTAACAGCAGGATGGCTCCGGTCAGCGTGGTCCTTCGGGCACTCACGGCAAGCTCCTCAGTCGGCTTTCTTGGCATCGATGACCACGGCGCTGGCCATCAGCCAGAATCCTGTCACCAGCAGGAAATAGACCAGACTGCGCAGGCTCAGCACACCCTTGCTGAGATCCTGGAAATGGGTCAGAAAACCCAGCGAGGCCACCGTGTCGACCAGCCACTGCGGCAACCAGCCGCGGAACGCATCCAGCACCAGCGGGAAGCCGGCCAGCAGGAACAGAAAGCACACCAGCACGGTGAGTATGAACGCCACCACCTGGTTGCGGGTAGCCGCCGACAGACAGGTGCCGATGGCCAGAAAGGCGCCGGCCATCAGCAGGCTGCCCAGATAGGCGGCCAGGATCACGCCGTTGTCCGGATCGCCCAGGTAATTGACACTGATCCAGATCGGGAAGGTCAGGGTCAGGGCGATGCCGGCGAATACCCAGGCGGCCAGGAACTTGCCCAGCACCGCCTGCCACATGCTGATTGGCAGGGTCAGTAGCAGTTCGATGGAGCCGGATTTGCGCTCCTCCGCCCATAGCCGCATCGAGACGGCCGGGATCAGGAACAGGTACAGCCAGGGATGAAAGGTGAAGAACGGGATCAGGTCGGCTTGGCCGCGCTCGAAGAAATTGCCGGGATAGAAAGTAAGGGCACCGGCCAGTAGCAGGAAGATGACGATGAACACATAGGCTACCGGGGTGGCGAAGTAGCTGCGCAGCTCGCGCCGGAAGATCACGCCGGTAGCGCTCATGCCGCTGCCTCGCGCAGGGTGATCTGGCGAAAGAAGTCTTCCAGCCGGCCGCTGGCAGCGCGGCCGCTCAGTGCCCCGGGGGTGTCGTCGGCGATGATCCGGCCGCTGGCCACGATCATGGCGCGGGTGCAGACCGCCTCGACTTCCTCCAGGATATGGGTGGAGATGACGATGATCTTGTCCCTGGCCATGGCGTTGATCAGGGTTCGTACCTCGTGCTTCTGGTTGGGGTCGAGACCGTCCGTGGGTTCGTCCAGGATCAGCACCGGCGGGTCGTGGATGATGGCCTGAGCCAGTCCTACCCGGCGCTTGAAGCCTTTGGACAGGGTCTCGATGGGCTGGTGTAGCACTTGGGCCAAATGCAGCCGGGCGATCACCTCATGCAGCTGGGTATCCCGCTCCTGGCCCTTGAGACCCCGCAGGTCGGCGATGAAACCGAGATATTGCCAGGGTGTCATCTCGCCATAAGCCGGGGCGCCTTCCGGCAGATAACCCATGCAGGCTTTGGCCTGGAGCGCTTGCGAGCCGACATCGTAGCCGCAGACTTCCACGTGGCCCGCGGTCGGCCGCAGAAAGCCGGTAATCATTTTCATGGTGGTCGACTTGCCGGCTCCGTTCGGTCCGAGAAAGCCGAGCACCGTGCCGGGTTCGACGGTGAACGAGATGCCGTCTACCGCGATCAGTGGCCCATACCACTTGGTCAGCTTGTCGATCTTGATCATGGTCTGCTCCTGAATCCGTGCTGTCATTATCGGATAGACGGAAACAGGAGCGCTTTTTAACAGATTCGGGCCGGCTTGTCCGTTACCGAATGGTAATCGGCAAGACGGCCAGCCGACTCAACTCTCGGGCACGATGACGGTGATTCTTTCGGACATCACCGGAGGCTGGTGCGGAATGTGGTCATGGTCGCCCAGCAGCAGCTGCAAGGTGTGTTCGCCGGGTGGGAGTTGCAGCAGGTATTCGGTCTGGCCGCGACCGAAATGGATGTGGTTGTCGTCCGAGGGAATCGGTTGGTCCATGGGCGGCAGATCGGTATCGACCAGCAGGTGATGGTGGCCGGTGAATTGACGGGCGACACCGGCCGGTGCCACGCCCATTTCGCGCAGTCCGAAAGCGACCCATACCTGCCCGCTGGGAGGCAGGTGCTCACCATGGCGTGGGGAGACGAAATACAGAAAAGCATTGTCCGGAGCCGAGGAGCGGCCGGTGTCGGTCTGCGCCACCTCGCCGGATTGCTCCACATTGATCAAGGCCGTGGGCGCCTGCAACAGCCGGCCGAAAATGTAACCGGCACGGCCATCCGGTAGTTCGACCCGATACCAGTTGCCATCGCCGGCCTCGCCGGTGACCCTGATCTGCTCGCCCAGCTGCAAGCCGCCGATGATGCGCGAGCGGGTGGTGGGCTCGGCGCGGATATTGGAGTTGGCCAGCGCGGTGTAGAGATCCTCGCCGGTCTGGGCAGTCGCCGGGAGTGCTATCAGACCGAGCAGAAGAGCGGCTGTGAACAGGCCAAGACGATAAGGTTTCATGGTGGTGGTACCCTCGACGAAGTGCATATTCGAGTATGGTCGATGTCCGTCAGACTGGCAACCGTCACTGGGCATCGGCTGCGAGGCGCTCCTCAAGATGCCCGAGCAGGGCTTGCAAGCCGGCATGCTCGGGTGCCAACCGCAACCCCTGCTGGATTTCCGCCAGGCTGTCTTGCAGCGCCCCGTCCTGCAACAGCTGTTCGGCGCGCAACTGATACTGGTTGCCCAGCCGGATGCGGCCGATGGCCAGCAGGCCGGTGCGGGCCGCGTTGTTGTCCGGCTGCAGGGCGAGCAGGCGCTGATAGGTATCGTAGGCATTATCGCCGGGCGGTTCGGTATAGCGACCGGCTTCCCACTGTTCACGGGCCAGGGCCAGTAACTCATCGGGATCGGTGAGCGCCGTCGAGTCGACGGTTTCCGTGGCCGGTTCGGTCGGTTCGGTCGGTTCGGTCGGTTCGGTCGGTTCGACACTCTCCAGAGCCAGGATCCGGGTCTCGATCCGCTCCTTGAGTTGCAGCAGTTCGCTGTTGGCCGGGGCCAGCCGCAAGCCCTGGTCGATCTCGGCCAGCGCGCGGTCCAGTTCGTCCTGTTCCAACAGTTCGCCGGCCCTCTGCTGATACTGCATGGCGAGTTGCTGGCGGCCGATGGCCACCAGGCGTTCCCGGGCCTGGGCATTGTCCGGCGCCAGTTCCAGCACCTGCTGGTAGGTTTCGAACGCATTATCCCCTGGTGGCTCGGTAAACTGGCCGGCCGTCCACTGCAAGTCGGCCCGGGTCAGCAGTCGGGCGATCCGAATGCCAGCGTCTTCCTCGACCGCGGGTTCGACCGCTTCCGCTGGTTCACTTGTCACGTCCGGATCGGTCGATTCCCGGCCGACATCGCCACCCAGCGGGTTCAGACCCGGTACCAGCAGCACCGTGCCGATGCCGACGGCAGCCAGCACGGCGAATACCAGACCTAAGCGCCGACCACCGCCGCCTCCCGTCTCGGACTTCTCGGGCATGAGCCGGGGATCGTCGGTAACGCTCGGACGGACGACCACGGTGGCCTCGTTGCCGCCGGTGGGCTGTGGCGCGGACGGGACTTCGCCTCGCCGGAAGCGCTCGAGGTCGGCGACCATCATCTCCATTCGTTCGTAGCGGTCGTCCGGCTGCTTGGCCAGTAGCTGGTCCAGAATGGGCTGAAATTGCCCCAACTCCGGGGGGAGTTGGGGTAGTGGGGCGGTAGCGTGCTTGAGCGCCAGCGAAAACGCATCGTCGGCCTCGTACGGACGCTTGCCGGTCAGCATTTCCCAGAACATCACCCCGAAACTATAGATGTCGGCACGGTGATCGATGGGTTTGCCCAGGGACTGCTCCGGACTCATATAGCCGACACTGCCGAAGGCGTAGCCGGTGCGGGTCAGCTGGACGCTGGCATTGACCGCCTTGGCGATGCCGAAGTCGGTCAACACGGCCGAACCGTCCTCACGAAACAGCACGTTGAGCGGCTTGATGTCCCGGTGTATGAAGCCACGCTGGTGCGCGTAACCCAGCGCCGAGCCCAGCGTGGCGGCGATATTCAGGGCATCGTCCAGCGGCATGTTCTGACGGATGCGATCGCGCAGCGAGCCGCCCGGCAAGTATTCCATCGACAAGTAGTAGTGGTTGTCGTGGCTGCCGATATCGAACACGGTGACGATGCTGCTGTGATTGAGCTGTCCGACGATGTGGCCTTCATTGAGAAACCGCATCCGGAAATCCTCGTCGGCGCTCAAGGCCGGGTTCATCACCTTGAGGGCCACTTTCCGGTTGAGCGATTCCTGCATGGCCAGATACACCGTGGCCATGCCGCCGCGACCGATCTCGCGTTCGATTTTGTACCCCGGGATACGATAACCGGGAATCTTGATGACCGAATCCGACATGACGAATAGGAATGCGTGAGGTTTGCTAAACAATAGCATGTCTTGCGATCGCCACCAGCATGCGCTTGCGCCGCTGTTGCAGCACAGCGGGTCTTGTGTCATAGAATGTCTTTGATCGCAAGAGCGTGCGTCATGACCGACACCAAGCGCAACAACCGGCACATCGTGCTGACCTCCCATCCGAATGCCGGCCATAAATCGATCCTGATCCACTGGGGCGCGGGCGACCCTCGCGAACGCGGTCCGGTGATCGGCAGCTTCACCAATGCCAGCCAGCGCAACGTGATCGGGGCGCATTCCGGAGCCTACGCGGTTTACCGGGCACTGGCGGTGGCCGCCGGCAGCCTCGATCCGGTGCACCGAGCCGATCTGACCAATACCGCTCCGGCCGAACCCATCGGGCCGTTTCCGCAGTGGAACGATCCGGACAGGATCGTCTCGCTGGACCCCTATGGTCACATGGTCGGCGAGGCCTTTGCCGATCATATCGGCGAGGGTGTCGACATCCGCCCGACCATCGCTGTAACCAAGGCCCGGTTGACCATTCCCGAACTGCGGGAGCATATCCGCGCCGGGCATTTGGCACCCGATGGTCGCATTCTGCTGGACTCGGGCGAGGTCAAGGTCACCAAGATCGCGGTCGAGCCGGTCTGGTATCTGCCCGGTATCGCCCGCCGCTGCGGGATAGCCGAGGCCGAACTGCGCCGCGCCCTGTTCGAATATACCGGGGGCATGTTCCCCGAACTGGTCACCCGCTCCGATCTCAAGGTGTTCCTGCCGCCCATCGGTGGTCAGACCCTGTATATCATGGGCGAGGTGGCGGCACTGGCCGATCCGGGACACCGCCTGACCTGCCGGGTGCACGACGAATGCAACGGCTCGGATGTGTTCGGTTCCGATATCTGCACCTGTCGACCCTATCTGATCCACGGTATCGAGGCCGCGATCGAGACCGCCCAACAGGACGGTGTCGGGTTGGTGGTCTACAATCGCAAGGAAGGGCGCGCCCTGGGCGAGGTCACCAAGTTCCTGGTCTACAATGCGCGCAAGCGTCAGCAGGGCGGCGACCGGGCCGAAACCTATTTCGAGCGCACCGAGTGCGTGGCCGGGGTTCAGGACCTGCGGTTCCAGGAACTGATGCCGGATGTGTTGCACTGGCTGGGCATCAGCCGTATCGATCGCTTCATCTCGATGAGCAATATGAAGTACGACGCCATCATCGCCCAGGGCATAGAAATCCGTGAGCGGGTGCCGATTCCCGACTATCTGATCCCGGACGACGCCAAGGTCGAGATGGAAGCCAAGAAGGCGGCCGGTTATTACACCGAGGGTACGCTGCCGGATTCCGCTGCCCTGGCTTCGACCAAGGGCCGTGACCTGGCCGAGTATTGAGCATGCCGCAGCCGTTCGACGAGGCCCGTGGGGCGCTGGCCTGGTTGCGGACACCAACGGCGATCCGTGACCGCTGCGGGCAGATTTACCGCAGGATGGAAGCTGGTCACTCTCCGCATTTCATCCTGGTGCCCGACCGACTGGAGACGGTCGCTGACTATGTGCTGGACGTGATGCGGGATAACTATCCGGATCTGGCCATCCCCTATCATAGCCGCTGGCGCCACTTCGCGGCCGGAGGACGGGATCGCTGGGCGATACTGGCCGGATCGCTGCCCGAGGATGAGGCCGAAATCGGCCGGATCCGGACCGAACTGGTCATCGTCAGCGTGCTGCTGGATGCCGGTGCGGGTCCGGACTGGCATTATCGCGACACCGACGGACGGGATTACCGCCGTTCCGAGGGGTTGGCCGTGGCCAGCTTGCGCATGTACGCACGGGGCCTGTTTTCCGCCCGGGACGATCAGCCGCTACGGGTCGATGCCGCGGCCCTGGAAGGGCTGGATTTGCATCGCCTGGCCACTGGCTTCCAGGCCGGAACGGACAATCCGCTGGTGGGTCTGCAAGGTCGACTGGCGCTGTTGCAGCGCCTCGGCGAGGTGATCGACCATCGGCCAGACCGGTTCGGCGATGAGGGTCGGCTCGGCGGGCTGTTCGACGATCTGGTCGGTCGAACCGGTGACGACGGCCTGCCGGCGACCGCCATCCTGGATACCTTGCTGGAGACGCTGGGGCCGATCTGGCCGGGGCGGCTGACGCTGGCGGGCGTCAATCTGGGCGATGTCTGGCCTCATCCGGCGGTGCAAGGTGATCGCTACACGGTGGGTCTGGTACCCTTTCACAAACTGTCGCAGTGGTTGAGCTACTCGCTGGTCGAACCACTGGAGGATGCCGGCGTCCGGGTCACCGGCCTGGAGGCCCTGACCGGTTTGCCCGAATACCGCAATGGCGGTCTGTTCATCGATCTCGGGGTGCTGGTGCCGCGTGCCTTGCCTGGCGAGCCGTATGCGGTCGACGCCGAACCGGTGGTGGAATGGCGCGCGCTGACCGTGGTATTGCTGGACCGGCTGGCCGAGCGGATCCGGTCGCGGTTGGGGCTGGATGCCGAACAGTTGCCTCTGGCGCGGGTGCTGGAGGGTGGCAGCTGGGCGGCGGGGCGACGCATCGCCCGGGAGAAACGCGCCAATGGCGAGCCTCCTATCGCCATCGTCAGCGATGGTACGGTATTCTGATGATCACGGTAGCGTAATGGGTGTCTTTATGCAGAATCTGACCATTGTCGAACACCCGCTGATCCAGCACAAACTGAGCCTGATGCGCCGGATCGAAACCCCGACGGTCGATTTCCGGCGCCTGCTGCGTGAAATATCGTTGCTGCTGGCCTACGAAATCACCCGCGATCTGCCGCTGACCACCCAGCGCATCCAGACCCCGTTGATGGCCATGGAGGCCCCGGTGCTGTCCGGCAAGAAGCTGTGTTTCGTGTCGATACTGCGGGCCGGCAACGGTTTGCTGGACGGCATGCTGGATCTGCTGCCCTCGGCCCGGGTCGGCCATGTCGGTATCTATCGGGATCCGGCTACCCTGGTGGCGGTGGAGTATTACTTCAAGGTGCCACAGGATCTGGACGACCGGCTGACCATCGTGGTCGATCCGATGCTGGCCACCGGCAACTCGGCAATTGCCGCCGTCGACCGGCTCAAG
>CAYMHN010000062.1:0-10985 GCA_964390235.1 uncultured Candidatus Competibacteraceae bacterium | reverse complement strand
AGCGCGATCATGCCGCCCTGATCCGCGCCGCCGCCGCCCGCCTGACATCGGACGGGGTGCTGGTATTCTCTACCAATCTGCGCCGCTTTAGGCTGGATGAATCACTGGCGGAAAAGCTGGAAATCGAGGACCGCAGCGCCTGGTCCATCCCCCGCGACTTCCAGCGCAACCGGCGGATTCATCAGTGTTATTTCATCCGCCACGGATATCGGGCTTGAACGCGTTCATATCCCCCATGCTCACAACGGCTCCGCCCCCTCGTTCAGAATCGCCAGATAGCGATCATAGGCGAACACCCGGTCGCGGTGGCGGCCGGTGATCTCGCGCACGATGCCCGAACGCACCAGCGCATCGACGGCGCGAGCGGCGGTGGGATAGGCGATGCCGGTGCGCGTGGCTATGTCGTTGATGGTCGCGAGCGGCCGCGCGCGCAAGGCGTCGAACACGCGCAGCGTGTTGGCGGTAGCGCGGCCCAGGTTGCGGACCCGTTCGGCGTCTTCACGGAACAGCGCGAGCAGGCGATGGGCGGTCTCCACCGCGCCCGTAGCGGTGATCAGCGCACCTTCCAGGAAGAAGTCGAGCCAGATTTCCCAATCGCCATCCACGCGCACGGCGTCCAGCAGACGATAATACTCGGCGCGGTGCTGCTTGAAATACAGGCTCAGATACAACAGCGGCTGGCCCAGCACGCCATCGTGGTGCAGCATGAGCACGATCAGCAACCGCCCGATGCGCCCGTTGCCATCCAGAAAAGGGTGGATGGTCTCGAACTGCACATGGGCGAGCGCCGCCTTGACCAAGGGGGAGGCAGCGTCTCGTCGTGGAGAAAGCGCTCCAGATCGGCCATGCAGGCTTGCAACCGCGGCGGTGGAGGCGGCACGAACCGGGCGTTGCCCGGGCGGGTGCCGCCGATCCAGTTCTGGCTGCGGCGGAACTCGCCGGGCTGCTTATCCGCACCTCGACCGCGCGCGAGCAGCCGGGCGTGCATCTCGCGCAGCAGCCGGTTGCACAGCGGAAAATCATCGCGCAGCCGCACCAGCCCATGGTCCAGCGCGTTGATGTAGTTGGAAACCTCGACCACGTCGTCGAAAGGTACGCCAGGCGCCTCGTCCAGCTCGAACAACAGCAGATCCGAAAGCGAGGACTGGGTGCCTTCGATCTGGCTGGACAGCAGCGCCTCTCGGCGGACATAGGCATACAGGAACAGATCGGGTTCCGGCAGCAGCGCGGTGATGGCATCAAGCCGGCCGCAAGCCAGCAGGGCCTGATCGTGCAGACGGGCACGTGCACCGGTCAGAACGAGCGGCGGTTCGGGCGGCAGGGGTTCGGGCACGAAAGCGCGGACCGTTTCACCCGCCGTGGCAATGACTTCGTAGGTGCCGGTCGCGCCGCGTTTCACGGCAATGCCTGGTTAACGTTATTGACGTTCGTGAACATAACGTGGTCCGTTATTAACAAAAAGTACATTTTCCGTTAATAACGTCATCGATTCAACGGCACGCCACACGCCAAGCGCTTTTCAACTGCTCCTCGAAGCGGCTACCACTTCGGCGCGATGCGCTCCCCCGGTAGAATATCGTAGGGCGAGGCCCAGCCGGGAATGTCGCGCAGCCGCGCCAGCCAGGCGCCGATGTGCGGAAACCGCTGCTCGACCTCGTAGCCGCTCTCTTCCACCGGATAGGACAGGTAGCCGCACATCGAGAAGTCGGCGATCGTGGGGGCCGAACCGACCATGAACTCGCGCCCGGCCAGATGCCGGTCCACGATGCCGTAGGCGGCGTCCAGCCTCCCGCGCAGCCAGGCCATGATCGCCGGATCGGGCGCCGCCGGGCCGAAGGCCTTCAGAAAGCGATAGCTGGCGAAATAACTGGTGAACTTGTGATTGTCGAACAGCAGCCAGCGCAGCACTTCCAGCCGCTCGTCCTCGGTCGCGCCCGCGTAGGCGCCGTGCTTGTTCGCCAGATAGCTCAGGATCGCGCCGGACTGGCTGAGACGGCGCGCGCCGTCTTCCAGTACCGGAACCTCGCCCATCTCGTTGGTCTGCTCGCGCCAGGCCTCGGTGCGCGTGGCACCGTGCATGAAATCGACGAACACGGGTTCCCAGGGCTGGTCGAGCGCCCGGAGCAGGAACGCCACCTTGAAGGCGTTGCCGGACTGGCTGAAGCAATGCAAGCGGTACATGCGGAACCTCGCGCTGTTATTGGTCTAGCGGGCAGTTTAGCACCCCGCTCGACCCGAGACCTGGCGGGGCGATATTCCACAACCTCCGGGTGCTAGAATAGCGCGCAATTTCCCGGCCAGCGACGGCCATGCGGCAGGAGCTTCCCGTGATCCTCATCGACAGCCACGTCTATGTGCTGCGCGAGGAGCACGGCCAATGGCAGGTGGACGATCCGCGCTTCGAGCACGGGACGAAGCTTGCGGATCTGCTGGCGGTTCCCTGACCGACTCGTTACTATCCAGCGCGATATCCCGCCCCGATTGCGGGTAGCGGGGGTGAGGGCCAGAGCGATGATAGGGATATGCACGGCCAATACGAAACGCGTGGCCTTGGTGATGTTGTCGTACTATCCGCCCGGTCCGGCATGGAACGTCCTCGCCAGCCAGCGCAAGCCCTCCAGCCAGAGATAGATCCCCAGCAGCATCAGGATCGCCAGCACGGTCTCGTTCAATGCCGGTTCTGCGAAACCCATGATCCGCCGCAGCAGGGGAATCCAGATCACCGCCGCAAGCAGCAACACGATGGCCGCGAGCATCCGCCCCAGCCACGGGTTACCCGACACCGGCTTGCCGAACACCGGCCGGCTCGGATCACGATCGGACAGGATCAGCAGGAACAGCGCGAGCACCAGTCCGGAGAACACGGCAACACGGCTGCCGGCCTCGCTCCAGCCATGACTTACGGCATAGCCATGGCCGATGAGCAGGATGATCGCCATGCCGGCGCCCTGGAGCACGGCGTAGGCGAGATTGGCGGCTTCGAACGGCGAGGCGGAGAGTGCCCTCGGGGGGCGCGCCATGAGGTCCTCGGCTTCGCCCTCGGCTTCGAACACGACCGCACAGGCTGGATCGATGAGCAGCTGAAGGAGAACGATGTGAACCGGTGCCAACAGCACCGGCCAGCCCAGCAGGACGGGGGTGAAAACCAGGGCGATGATCGGGACGTGCACGGCGAACACGAAACGCGTGGCCTTGGTGATGTTGTCGTAGATCCGCCGGCCCTGGCGGATCGCCGCGACGATGTTGGCGAAACTGTCGTTCAGCAGCACCAGCGAGGCTGCTTCACGGGCGACATCGGTACCGCGCTCCCCCATGGCGATGCCAACCTCGGCGGCCTTGAGGGCCGGGGCGTCGTTCACCCCGTCACCGGTCATCGCCACCACCGCCCCGTCGGCTTGCAGGGTGCGGATCAGGCGCAGCTTGTGCTCCGGTTGCAACCGCGCGCAGATGTCCACCTGGCGCAGACGTTCGCGCAGTTCCGGATCGGGGAGGGTCTCGATCTCGGCACCGGTGATGAGGTCGGGGCGCTCGCTCAGACCTACCCGCCGGGCCAGGGCGCGCGCGGTCGCCGGATGGTCGCCGGTCATCATGAGGATACGGATTCCCGCCCGGCGGCACTGGGCAATGGCGGCGGGCACTTCCGGACGCGGCGGATCGAGAAAGCCGATCAGACCCAGGAAAGTGAAATCGAAATCATGCTGGCTGCGCGGCCAGGGTTCCCGGCCCCGCCATTCCCCGCGCGCCACTGCCAGCACCCGCAGACCCCGCTCCGCCATGGCTTCCACCTCACGGTGGATGAACTCCCGCTGCGCCGACCCCGGATGGCACAGATCGGCCACGGCTTCCGGCGCGCCCTTGGTCGCGAGCAGATAGTGCGACGGACGGGTGTCGGAGAATACCCGGGTCATGGCCAGGATTTCGGGCGACAGCTCGTACTGGACATCGGGTATCCGACCGTCGTGTACATGCTCGGTACCGGACAGCCAGCGGTGGCCGAAACGCTGGATCGCCTGTTCCATAGGATCGAAGGGATCGACGGGGGTAGCCAGCATGGCGAACTCGACCAGGTGATGGAACTCCTCGGGCAGCGTCGTGGCGCCCTGATCGCGGAATCGTTGCCCGGCGATCCGGAGTTCCTCGACAACCATGCTGTTCTCCGTCAGTGTGCCGGTCTTGTCCACCGCCAGCACGGTGATGGCGCCCAGAGCCTCCACCGCCGGTATGTGCCGGGTCAGCACCTTCTTCCGGGAAATCCGCCAGGCGCCCAGGGCCAGGAACACCGTGAGGATGACCGGAATTTCCTCGGGCAGGATGGCCATGGCCAGGGCGATCCCCGACAACAGGCTGGCGAGCAGCGGACGCCCGTCCCAGAGCCAGCTCACCAGCACCAGGCTGGCTGCGAGCAGCAGACCCACGACCATCAGGGTGCGAACCAGCTTGCGGGAGGACTGCTGCAAGCCGGTAGGGACCAGTCTGGTGGCGCTCAGGGCCTGGCCGATGCGCCCCGTGGCGGTTGCCGAGCCGATCGCCCACACCTCGGCCAGACCGACTCCCTTGGTCGCCACTGTCCCGGCGAACACGAAAGGGGTACCGTCCCCACCCGGTCGCCCGAATTCCACGTCCGCCGAGCCAGGCAGCTTGACGACCGGTACGGCCTCCCCGGTAAGCAGGGACTCATCGACAGCGAGCTGGCCTTCGATCAGCAAGGCATCGGCCGCGATCCGGTCGCCCTCGCGCAATACCAGCAGATCGCCGCGGACCACATCGCGGCCCGCGATGCGCCGCTCGCGGCCGTCGCGAATCACCAGCGCGCGGGGCGCGGACAGATCGCGCAACGACTCCAGCGCGCGCTGGGTCTTGCGCTCCTGGGCCAGGGTGATGCCGATCACCACGAACACGAAGCCCAGCAGGAACAGGGCCTCGGCGCGATCGCCCAAAACCAGGTACAGACCGCCGGCCACCAGCAGCATCAGGAACATCGGCTCCCCCATCACCCCGATGATGATCGCCGGCAACGACTTGGGGGTACTACCCGGTAGCAGGTTCGGCCCTTCCTCGGCGAGCCGGCGCAGGGCTTCGACTTCGGTCAGGCCGGGCCGGGATGTGGAAGCATCAAGACGGTGGGTGCTCAATCGATCATTTCTTGGTCGGCTGCGGTACCGCATCGAAGGGTTCGGTCATGGAAAAGTATACGGCAGGCACGGCGAGCGGCGCTTTAAGCTTGATTTAAGCAAGCCCTGCTAGCGTATGTCCCACGGTTGGCATGGTGCCACCGAATCCACTGACACACGAGGTATTCGCAATGAACATGATTGGCAAACTGACCGCCGCCGCCCTGCTGGCTACCGCCGGCGCCCTGGCCCTGGCGACCACGGCAAGCACCGAAGAAGGCATCACCCTGGAGCAGGCCATCGAGATGGCGCGCCAGGCTCGCCCCGGCACGGTCGAGGAGGTCGAAAGGGATACCAAGGATGGCGTCGCGGTCTGGGAGGTCAAGATCAAGGGCGACGACGGCCAAAAGTGGGAACTGTATTACTCGATCGCCGACGGCAAACTGGTCAAGGAAGAGAAGGACGACTGAGAGCACTCACGGTCACCGGTCCAGGACCGGTGACCGCTACCGAGAACATAGCCATGAACCATGAAATCAAGGTCTGGGACCCGTTCGTTCGGGTCTTCCACTGGCTGCTTGCGGCGGCGTTCTTCGCCGCCTATCTGAGCGAGGATGAACTCCTGGACTTGCATGTCTGGGCCGGCTACTTGGTGTTCGGACTGGTCGCTGCGCGGCTGGCCTGGGGACTGATCGGCAGTCGGCATGCCCGATTCGGCGATTTCGTGCGCGGACCGCGCCAGGTACTGGGTTACACCTTCGATGTCTTGCGGCTGCGCGCGCCACGCCATATCGGGCATAATCCCGCCGGTGGGGCGATGATACTGGCGATGCTGGCGATGTTGATCGTGACCGCGGTCAGCGGCATGGCGCTGTACGGCGGCGATGCCGCGGCCGGTCCGCTGGCCGGCTTGATGCAGGGCATGGACGAGGATGTCGTCGAGGTGTTGGAGGAGGTTCACGAGTTCAGCGCCAACTTCACCCTGGCGCTGGTCGCGATCCATGTCTCCGGGGTGCTGTTCGAGAGTCTGCTGCACCGGGAGAATCTGATCAAGGCCATGATCACGGGTCGCAAGCGTGCTTGAGCGAGGCAGATGGCTGGCGCTGCCGCTGATCGTGCTGCTGACGATCGGCGGCATCCGGGCCAGCGATGAGTTCGATCACGACGAGGTTCAGCGGCTGCGCGAGCAAGGGAAGATCGTGCCGCTGCGCACCCTGATCGAGGATGCCGGCCGACGCTACGGGGTCGGCCGACTCCTGGAAGCCGAACTGGAACACCGCGATGGCCAAGGTCTGGTCTACGAGATCGAATTTCTCGACACCGGCGGTCGCAAGCGCGAACTCCACTACGATGCCAGCAACGGCGAGTTGCTGAGCTATAAAATCCATGAGCCCGATGCACGCGGCCGGCTGCGCGGCGTGAAATACGACGCCCGCACCGGCCGTCGCCTGGATGAGGAGGACGAGGACTGATGCGTCTGCTGCTGGTCGAGGACGATCCATCGCTGGGGGTCGAACTGCAAAACGCCTTGCTTCGGGCCGGCTACCGGGTCGAACTCACCGCCAGCGGACGCGAGGCCGAATACCTGGCCGACGAGTCGCACTACGACGCCGTGGTGCTGGACCTGGGACTGCCGGACCGCGGTGGCCTGGAAGTATTGGGTCACTGGCGCGCCAGCGGCAATCGCGTGCCGGTGCTGATTCTGACCGCCCGCGATGCCTGGCATGAGCGGGTCGACGGCTTCAAGGCCGGCGCCGACGACTATCTGGGCAAGCCGTTTCACGTCGAGGAACTGCTGGCCCGGCTCACCGCACTGATCCGTCGCAGCCACGGGCAATCGCCGAGCGGACTGCTGCAAGTCGGCGAGCTGGCGCTGGACGAGTCCGAGCAGACCGTGCGGATCGCTGACGGCGAGCGGATCGGCCTGACCGGACAGGAGTTCCAGCTGCTGCGCTGTTTTCTGCTCCACCCCGGTCGCCTGCTGAGCAAGACCCGCTTGCAGGAGGAGCTCTACGGCCTGGACGACGAGCCCGACAGCAATGTGCTGGAAGTGTACGTCAACCGCCTGCGGCGCAAGCTGGGCGCGGAGCGGATCGAGACCCGGCGCGGCCAGGGTTATGTGTTCAAGCCCTGAGCGATGCGCTCGCTGACCGCCCGCCTGACCGTCAGCCTGCTGCTGGCCCTGGCATTGCTCAGCGCCGGCTGGCTGGCCGCGATCCAGTTCTCGCTGCGCCAACTGACCGAGACCTTCGTCGCCACCCGGCTGGATCACGACGCCGACAACCTGCTGACAGCGCTGGAGGTCGGTCCCGACCGGCGCATCCTCATCAACGAGGCCCGTCTCGATCGGCTGTTTCTGCAACCCTATTCGGGTCATTATTTTCTGATCATCAATCCCGGCGCTGGCGAAGACAGCCAAGCGCTGCGCTCGCGCTCGCTATGGGACAGCACGCTGGACGTACCGCCGATGGGCGACTGGCCGGCCGACGGCCGGCTGTACCTGACCGGCCCGGTCGATCAGCGGCTG
This sequence comes from uncultured Candidatus Competibacteraceae bacterium, assembly GCA_964390235.1. Lineage (GTDB taxonomy): Bacteria > Pseudomonadota > Gammaproteobacteria > Competibacterales > Competibacteraceae > CAYMHN01. Next base: position 3,347 of record CAYMHN010000062.1, on the reverse strand, counting down.
CTGGCGCATCGGCGCCAGGCGATCGTGGGGGGCGTGCCACTGGAGGTGATCGTGGCCGAGGAGATCACCTCCCTGGAAGCGGGTCTGCGGCGCCTGCTGCTGGGGTTCGCGATCACGGTCGCGCTGATGCTGGTTCTGCTGGGCGCGGTGCAGTCGTTCATCGTGCGCCTGGGGCTGCGCCCCCTGCGCCGAGCACAGACCGACATCCAGCGGCTGGACCGGGGCGAAATCCGCCAGCTTGATGTCCACGTGCCGGTGGAGATACGCCCCCTGGTGACCGGCATCAATCACCTGCTGCGCACCCTGGAACAACGCATGCAGCGCTCGCGGCATGCCCTGGGCAATCTGGCTCATGCCCTGAAGACTCCGCTGGCGGTGCTGACTCAACTGGCCGAGCGCATACCGGGCGAGGATGGCCGTGTCCTGCGCGAGCAGACCCGGGGCATCGGCGGACTGATCGAGCGCGAACTGAAGCGGGCTCGCATCGCCGGTCCGTCGGTACCGGGGCAACGTCGCCTCGCGAGCGCCGACATCGATGAGCTACTGGCCATCTTGCGGCGCATCCATCGAGGCAAGGGTCTGACGCTGCAAGCGCGGCTGGAGCCACACCAATGGCCGCTGCCGGGCGATCGCGACGACTTGCTGGAGCTGCTCGGCAATCTGCTGGACAACGCCTGCCAGTGGGCCGGTTCGGTGGTGCGGCTGACGATGAGCAGCGAGGCGGATGGCGGCGAACTGCGCATCGAGGACGACGGCCCCGGCTGTTCGGACGAGCAACTGGAGCAACTGACCCGACGGGGTGTGCGTCTGGATGAGCAGCAGCAGGGCCACGGCCTGGGTCTGGCCATCGTCGCCGACATCGTGGGCCAGTACGGCGGCAGCCTGGACTTCGACCGCTCCCCGGAGCTGGGCGGCTTGCGGGTGACGGTTCGATTGCCGCGGGGCGGGGATAGTATCGATTATTTTTGATCTCGATCAAGGCTTTCTCATGGTGAGAGGAAGACCCTGTTCTTGCAGTTTTCCATAAACCAAGGGGCCGGGACGGAATCGTCCCGGTACGTCGGGGAAGATAATCGCCATGAAAAATACCCTGCTTTTCCTTTCATTACTGATCTTCGCGGGCGTCCTCGCGCTGTCGTGGGTAACTCACGGCACGGGCGTGATTGTCAACGATCCGGACCGCAACATTTCGATTCCCGATCAACTGACGGTACCCTTGCAGGTCAAGGCCGCCTACAACGGGCAAGACGTGTTGTTCCGCTACCGCTGGCCGGCGGCGCGGCCGGGCATCTTCCACGATGTCCTGAGATACGAGAACGGCAACTGGATCGTCGAGGGCAGCGCCGTGCCCGGCTCCGAACCGTCGGGCATGCACGAGGACCGGGTAGCGATGATGGTGGACGATGGCAGCGTGCCCGAATTCGGCCGCTACGGTGGCTACATCACCGTCGGCGACGGCATCGAGGGGTTCACCGAGCACGCCGACGGCGACGCGGTCGAGGCCCATCCCTACCTGGGCGCGCAGATCGGCCAGGAGGAGATCACCAAGTATCTGCCGAAAACGCGGCGCAGCCTGGGTGACTGGAGCGATGTCACGCCCGAAGGCGAACTCGCGGCCTTGCGCTCGGCCGGCTATTTCCTGGATCTGTGGCACTGGCGCGCCGGCCGCTCCAATCCTATCGGCCGCTCGGATGACCAGTTCGTCGCCGAGGCACGCTTCGGCGACGCCGGCCGGAGTACCTACGCGACCAACTGGGACGGAACCCTGAACCAACCGAGGCTGATGTTCGACGAGGCCACTGCCGGTCACCGGGCGCCTCGCCGATGAAGATAATTTCGGCCTCAGGGTTACCGGCCCCGGCACGTTGTTCGACGAGGCCACGGCCGGTCACCGGGCGCTGCGCTGGGACGATGTGGCGCAAGGCCGGATCACGCAGGACATGGTCTATTATCTGCGCGACGATCAGGCCGTGCCGTTCGACCCCGATGCCGACTGGCAGAACGGCGACACGCTACCCCGCCGTATCCTCCGGGAACCCGCCGGCTCGCGGGCCGACATCGCGGTCAGCGGTCAGGGTCTCTGGACCGACGGATACTGGGACGTCACCCTGAGCCGGGCGATGGACACCGGCAACCCGCAGGACGACAAGATCTTCGTCGACAAGGGAAGCTACAGCCTGGCGTTCGCCATCCATCGCGACGCCACCGGCGGGCGCTGGCATTACGTCTCGCTGCCGTTCTCCCTGGGCCTCGACCGCGAGGCCGAAATCGTCGCCGCCAAGTTCGATGGCGTCATGCCCGACTGGGCCCAGCCATGGACCGAGGTGACCCTGTTCTATCCCGGTCAGGTGAGCTGGCCGTTTCTGATGAGCACCAAACACGCCGGGGCCGACAATATCAGGCAGGGCGTGCCGGTCAAGTTCCGCCACAGCGAAAGCGAACTCGCCCATTACGGCGTGGAGGTGGAGTTTCTTGACGCGATCCGCCGGCAATGGCTGTTCACCCTGTTCGCGGGGGTTTTGCTGGTCATCGGTTTCGGCCTCGCCTTCAACCTGCTCACCAAGCCCAAGCAAGGAGTCTGACCATGGCCCCCTATCACGTCGTTCTCGTTCACTTTCCGATCGCCTTTCTGATGACCGCCACCTTGGCGATCCTGTTGCGCTGCTTCTCGGAAGGCACGCTGGCCAGGGCCGTGGACCGGGCACTGGTTCCGCTGATGACGCTGGGTCTGCTCGCGGGCGTGACCGCTTATCTGGTCGGCCTCAATGTGTGGCCGTGGGAGGCCATATCCGCAACGCCGCTGGGGCGTAACCACATGCTGATGGCCAGCTGGACCCTGGCGGTCTGGTGCCTGGTGCTGGTGACGCGCTGGAGCCGGGGCGAAGCCGTCTGGCACGGTGCCTCGCGCTGGGTCATGGCCTTCCTGGCGATCCTGGGCAGCACCCTGCTCGGCATCACCGGCACGCTAGGCGGCCATCTCATCGGCGTGTACACGGAACTGGCCGCCGCTCTGAACTACTTGGGCTGGAACGTGCACACGACGTTCTACATGCCCGACACCACCCTGATGATCATCGTGGCCGCCGCCGTGCTGCTCGCGCTCATCGGCTTGCTGGGGGGTAAACGGCAGGCGTGAGCGGCTGATACAGCGGATCGGGGGGACGCATGCTTCGCCCCTGCAACACCCGCCCCGCTCAATCCAGCTCGTTCCGGTAGTAATGATGGCGGGTATCGAGCCGGCTGCGGCGCCATTCGACCGTGCGTCCTTCCAGGTCCATGGCCCAGCGCTCGATCGCCAGCAATGGCGCGCCTCGCAGATCAAGCGGCGCAGCTATCAGGCGGGCGTC